>CAMDUB010000012.1 GCA_945878575.1 Phycisphaera mikurensis NBRC 102666
TGCGGGCGGATTGGTGTGCCGGCAGTGCTGAAATCGCGGCGCCTTGGGTATGACGGCAAGGGTCAATACGTGGTGCGTTCGCCGCGTGACTTTGCCGCCGCGTGGGCCGCGGTGGGTGGAGCGCCGGCAATCTATGAGGCGTTCGTTGAGTTTACTGCTGAGATAAGTGTCATTGCCGTGCGCTCTCACGACGGTGATGTGCGAATCTGGGCACTCAACAAGAATGAACATCACGCGGGAATTCTTCGGCAAACCATTGCACCAGCACCGGGCATGAGTGCGGATGTTTGCCTCGCGGCAGAGCATGCCGTACGCGCGGCGCTGGATGCGCTTGGGCATGTTGGGGTATTGACGATCGAATTCTTTGTGACCAAGGACGGATTGATTGCCAATGAGATGGCGCCGCGGGTTCACAACTCTGGCCACTGGACCATTGATGGCGCGGTCACCAGTCAATTTGAGAACCACGTGCGCGCCGTCACCGATGAACCGCTTGGATCAACCGATGCGCGTGGATTCAGTGGAATGATCAATATCATTAGTGCGATGCCCGATCGTGGGGACCTTCTCTCGGTGCCTGGTGCGCGCTTGCACGACTATGGGAAATCGCCACGTCCGGGACGAAAGTTGGCGCACGTGAATGTGTGTGCGGGCGACGAGCGAATCCGTGCCGCGCAAATGCGCGTGCTGGAGGACTTGGTCCGGCGCGCCACGCAGAATGCCTCGGCGGGTACTGCCGCGGAACACGGAAATGCCTGAAATTGTTGGGACGATTGCAGTGGGGAAGTACTTGTTGCACCGCTCCCTGCGATGATGCGCGCTCATGAGATTCACCACGATTCGCCTCCCGGACGGCCCTTCGCTGATGCGCGCGCTGGCGCAACACGTGTGGTCATCAACCACCGCCCGCGATGGGATTGTGGATCTGTCCGATGCGCTGGTGATGGTTCCGGCGTCGCGGGCGAGCCGCGCGTTTGAGCACCACCTGATTGCGCTTGCAAGTGAGGCGGGACATGCATTTGTTTCGCCCCGCGTGGTGACGCCGGCAGGGCTTGCTTCGCGATTTGTGATTCCAACCGCCAACGTACTTGGTTCGATGGGCATTCAGTTGGCATGGCGACACGCGATCATCAGCGCCGAAGCGCGCGTGATATCGGCGTTGTCGCCAGGTGGAATTGACGCCATTCCGGGCGAGCCGCTGGAGCCCGCCAGCATTGATGCACTTGCGGCTCGTATCGCCACATTGCACCGTGATGTCACCAGTGCGTGTACGGACTTCGTCAGCGTGGCCACGGAACTGCGCGCCACGATGCCGGAGTTGGACCTTGATCGTTGGGACGCATTGTTGGCGCTGGAGAACGGTTGGCGCACGGCGCTGGAGCGCGAGCAGTCAATCGATGAGCCGACTGCCACACGTCGCGCGTCCGGTACTGGTGCGCTGCACGCGGGCGGAATTGCGCGCATCTACGTGCTACTGGCTGATCCGGAACGGATTCAGCGGGAGTTACTTGGTGCCCTTGCCGCGCGCGGTATCGCTGTTTCAATATTGGTGCACGGAACGCATGCAGAGTTGCCAGCGCCACTCGATGAAAATGGATTTCCTGAACATGCAGCGTGGGCGCGTGCTGCAGTAGTGGTGCCGCAAGACATCATCATGCTGGCAGACACACCTGCTGATCAGGCAGCGGCGGTGCTTGACGCACTGAGTGCCATGCCGATGCCGCGGCGCAGTTGTGACATAGCGGTGTCAGTCCCGGACGAGGGAGTTGCAGCGCAGGTTGCTTCGCTGCTTCCGTCCTGCGGTGTTGCAGTGAACGCATTGCCGTCACGCACGGCGGCGGATGGTCCGCTGGGAATGTTGCTTTCGGTGCTGGCGGACTACTTGCAAGTGCGCTCCTGTGAAACGCTTGGTGCATTGGTCCGCCATCCAGAAATGGAATCGTGGTTGGTGCGCCAGGGGTGTGTTCGACCAGTGGCGAGTGTTTCGGAATTTGCGGTTTCCAGTGGAGCAGACCTTCTGCCGGATCGCATTGACTTTGGCAACGGTTTGCACCATCGCGTGTCGGCGACTGTTGAACATATCGATGCGTTGCTTGCGCCACTTCGGAGATCAAAGTCGGTATTGCAGACGATTGCTGCGCTACGAGAGGTGCTCGGAGCGGTAGCAAGGGATGCGTCGTTGGTCGGCCGCGAATCTGCCAAGGCATTCCACACAGCAGCCGAAGAGCTGCTGATGGTGCCAAAGCGATTCACGGACGGCCTCATGGCCGCGCAAGTCTTGGCGTTGATTGGCGAGGCAATGGCAGCGTCCATGCTTGCAACAGAAGGAACTGATGACGGAGTGGAGTTGATGCAATGGCTTGATGCGGGCATTGACGATGCACCGAACATGGTCTTGACAGGGATGAATGACGGCATTGTTCCGGGTGGAATGGAAGTTGATCCATGGCTCCCGGATTCGGTGCGCGCGCGACTTGGCATGCCATGCGCGATGCGACGTCAGGCGCGCGATGCGTGGATTCTCCACGCGCTGATTTCGCGAAAGCGATTCATTCGCCTGGTGACCGGCCGAACGCAGATGGCGGGTGATCCGCTGCAGCCTTCACGTTTACTGCTGGGGCTGCAGGGTGAGGAGCTTGCGCGGCGTATGGCTTGGATGGGCGATCCGAAATCGCCGCGATCATCAGCGACGCGGTGGGCAGCAGTAGCGGCATCGGAAGGGCAGTTTTCAGTGAATTTGCTGCCATTAGGCCCCAGTAAGTTTGTGTCGGTCAGCGTGACAGCGTTTCGTGACTACTTGAATTGCCCAGCGCTCTTTCAGTTGAAGCGAGATCCGCGACTGCTGCTTGACGGTGCTGATGATGGTGCAGTGGAACTTGATTCCATGGGATTTGGAAATTTAGTGCATACCGCTCTGCAGGCGTGGGGTCGCGATGAAGCGCAGCGCACTGCAGCAGGCGAACCCGCAACGACTGACGCCGCAGTCATTGAGCAGCGCGTGCACGCAGCGCTTGATGAGATGCGCGATCGTGATTACCCACAGTCAATCCGTGGTGCATACGTGGTGCAGTTTGCACTGGCGCGTGAGCGGCTCACGGCGTTTGCGCATGTCCAGGCGGTGTGGGCGGCCGATGGTTGGCAGGTGGTGCATTCGGAACTTTCATTTGCTACGCGAGTGCGCGATGAATTTGGGCGAGCAGCGCCAATGATTGGTGATACCGGTCTACTGTTGCAGGGACGGATCGATCGCGTGGACGTGCACCCAGATCGCGGATTTGCAGCGCTTGACTACAAGACGTCGGCGAAGCCCAACGATCCGGAAGGCGAGCATCGCAAGCCCAAGGGGCGCTGGGTGGATTTGCAATTGCCGCTGTATGCGGTGTTGCTTCGTTCGATTGGAATCACTGTTCCGCCGAAGAATCTTGGCTATTTTGCGCTTCCATCCAACCCCGCTGACACGGCAGTGCTGCTGGCTGAAAAGTGGGACGAATCGTTCCTTGGCGAAGCAGAGGCCGAAGCAACGCGCATTGCACGGCTGATTGTTTCCGGGCAATTCACACGCGCGCCGGACTATGAGCCAGACGCTGATGACCCGTTGGCGCCGGTGTACGGAGTAGGCATGCGTGGGTTGCGCGGGGAGGTACTGTCATGATTACTCGATCCGTTGTCATTGCCAATGCGGGCAGTGGCAAAACCTACTTGCTTGCCAATCGACTCATTCGTTGGATGATCGAGGAGCGACGAGCCACCAACACAGCATCGCCGGATCGAATGTTGGCGGTGACGTTTACCCGCAAGGCTGCGGGGGAGATCTTGGAGCGAGTGCTTCGACACCTCGCACTTGGCAGCCTTGATGCTGCGAAGCGTGAGGAATTTTCGACGGCGTCGCAGATTGGTCCCGCTTCGGCGGAGGAATATTCAGCCGTGCTGCGTGAAGTGGTCGACGCGTTGCACCGCATGTCGATTTCCACGATTGACGGATTCTTCATGCAGATGGCGGGCGCCTTTGGACCGGAGTTGGGCCTACCGGAAGGGTGGCGGATTGCTGAAGACGATGAGCAGCGGGCCATGCGCATGGACGCGATCGGCGCGGTGATTGCCGCTGACCCAATGCGGGCGGTCGATCTGGCGCGACAGATGTCCGATGGCGAGCCGAAAGTGCAAATTCAAGCCGGAATTGACGCGGCGCTCGGGGGTGCGTTTTCCATTTGGGACCGATGCGCACTGGGTAATGATCCTGGCAAGCCATGGTTGGCGTTGGCATCGGACAGTGTGCAACTGTTCCCCAAGGCGCGCCGCTGCGATGCTGCTGCACGTGTTGCGATCATTGACGCGATGCGCCAAGCCGCAGTTCCACAGACCAAGAGTGGTACGCCGAACAAGCATTGGACGAACGCCATTCCCCGTGTCATCCGCTTGGCCGAAGATGGCCATTGGTTTGATCTGCTGAAGGACTCGCTGGTGAGCGCAGTACGCGACACTGGGATGTTTAGCAGCGTCGCGCCGGAACCAGCATTTGCGCGCGGGCTTGAGAAGTTGGTCGGTCACGCCTGTGCCGAGGTGCAAGACGTCATTCGCGCGCGTTTGCGGGCAACCGAGGAACTTGTTCACAGTGTTGATCGCGAGTTGGTCCGTATGCGCCGTGCTGAAGGTGCGTACGGATTTCAGGACATCACCACACTGATTGCCCGCGCTCATTGCCTCGGCGGTGAAGGAACGGAAGCGATGCGCGAGCGATTGGATCGCGCGATTCGTGATTTAGCACTTGATGAGTTTCAAGACACATCGCCAGCGCAGTGGACGGCATTGGTGCCACTCATCGATGAGATCATGGCAACCGGTGGGCGACGCTTCTTAGTTGTTGGCGACCCCAAGCAGTCAATTTATGCATGGCGCGGCGGAACACCGGAATTGCTTGCGCAAGTGGGCTCGCGTCCGGGGCTTGAGGACGACGCGTCGCTCAACACTAGTTTCCGTTCGAGTCCGGTGATTCTTGGCTTCGTGAATACGGTGTTTGGCGACATTGCGGGCTTGGTCAGCGGTACGCCACTTGCCGCGAGTACCCCAGACGCGGAGCGCACATTCACCGACGCCGGATTGGCGGCGCCGCGGGGTGTTGACCGCAGCCCGCTCTTGCGTGCACTTGCTGGGTGGACATTTGTGGAGCATCTGGCTGCAGAACGCAACGAGCATATGCCTGGGTTCGTTCGCGCATTCCGTTCTGCTGGGCAAAGTGCTGATGCAATCGCCGCCACGGTTGCGGCCATTGTGGCTGATCGCCATGCGCGTCGACCCGATGCAACGATCGCCGTGCTCGTCAGTAAGAATGATGAGATCACCGCGTGCGTTGCGGCACTCCGGCGCGCTGGCGTGGCAGCGAGCGACGAAGGGCGATCGCAGTTACTTGACTCACCAGCGGTCACCGCCATCATGGCCATGCTGCGGCTTGCAGATCAACCCGATGATCGTGCTTCGCATTGGATAGTGAGTCGTGAACCAGTTGCTTCGATTTTTGGCTGCGCCCCCATGGAGACGTTTGCGGGCGGTGCTGCGCAGCGAACAGAAGCGGATCGCATTTCTGCGCAAGTGCGTCGTGCCTTGCATGCGGAGGGGTTGCCGGCGTGGATTGACCGAACTATCGATCGATTCCGACCGGTCTGTTCTGCTCGTGATATGCAGCGATTGCATCAACTTTCGGTCATGGCTCATGATGCCGACCGAGCCGATGTTGCCCGGCCAGGTCACTTTGTCACGAGCGTTGAATCACGTGGCGTCCGCGCTGCGGCGGGGGAGCGCGTTCGAGTGATGACTATCCATGCCAGCAAGGGACTGGAGTTTGATGAGGTCGTGCTGGGCAGTCTTGACCGCGCCATGGGATCCGTTGATGGTGGTGCTGGCAATTGGTCGGTACTTGCACCGGATCCAACCAAGCCACCGATCGCTGTTGCGCCGGTATTGGCAAGTGCCATCATGGAGTATTCGCCACTCTTGGAGGCGTTCCGCCGCGAGGCACAGGTGGGGCGCATCTTTGATGACGTGTCAGGCTTCTACGTGGGCGTGACCCGTGCGCGTGAGGCGTTGCACTTGGTGTGTGCGCCGCCGACCGCGGCGGACACCTTGCGGTTGAGCGGTACCCGGATCTTGCGCATGGCGTTCCCGGAATTTGAAACAGGACTGCTCGCCACCAAAGTTGTGAATGAACGCTTCTGGGAGTGCGGCGTGGATGCTCTGCCGAACGAAGGCAGTCCGTTGCCCGCGAATAATGTGGAAGTGGCGGGGCTGACGCCGGCGCCGGCCCCAGTGGTGGAACGTATTGTGCGGCCCGATGCGCGCGGTGGCGTGGCGCCGAGTTCACATGAGCGGCTTGGTGCTGGTGGTGTTCCGCTGTTTACGGCGGAGTTCGCGGGTGCGGATGACGGTGCGCGTGGTTCGCTGGCGCACGCGTGGTTCGAGCACGTGGAATGGCTGAATTCCGAGGGGATTGATGCAGCATCGGAACCACAGGTGTTGCGCGCAGTGGCAGTGGAGATTGGTCGACCGGTCGATGCCGCATTGCGCGAATCGGTACGCGCGTTGGTCATGGCCGCCGCGCAGGGGCCGCTTGGTGAGTGTCTGCGTCCAGCGCGGTACGCACTATGGAAGTGCGACACACTTCAGGTACGAAGCGAAATGCCATTCGTGGTGCAGATTGACGGACGCACGCAGCGCGGTCGAATGGACCGAGTGGTACTGGGCATGCGCGCGGGGCGCGTGGTACGTGCGGAGGTGCTGGACTGGAAGACTGGCGCGCGTGACCTACAGGGCGCAGAGTTCGAAGAGCGAATCGCTCCGTATCAGTTGCAAATGAATGGCTACCGCCGTGCACTTGCGGCGATGTTTGAAATTGCTCCAGAATCAGTAAGCGCGGTGCTGGCGTTCGTTGATCGGGGTGAGATCCGTGAAGCGTGAAAGTGAACGGCTGTGCAACGCGTGTCTCTTCAGTAACTGATCGTCACAAATACACCCAAGAGCGCATTGGGATCAACCGTGGTGCTGCGTGTGTTGGAACCGTTTGATGCTTGGAGCTGCAGTTGCTCGTAGAACGTTGTTCCCACCAGCATGTCCAGGCGGCAGGTTGGAGTGAAGTCGTAGCCAACGCTCACAAATGCGGCCCAGCTTTGATCTTCGCCGACACCGTTGTTGATGGTGGGATCGTTGTTGGTTCCGAGGCGGAATCGGCGTAATTGCCAGCCAAGTCCGAAGGCAACATCGACTTTGGATCCTTCGGGTTCCCACGCGACATCGACGCCCACGAACGGACTTGCCGGCGGCCTGCGGATGGTGGAAAGCAGCCAATCATCAGCAAAGTGCCAGTGCAACACGGGGATGGGAATGATGATCGGATCGTTCTCGATTTGTGTTACGCCCAATACACCGAGACCGAGCATCATGTTGGCGGTGGGAGTCCAAGCAATGCTGCCGATTCCCCCGCCGTACAGACTGTCTCCAGCATCCGCATCCGATTCACCCGCGATAGCAAAGATGCCGCCGAGCGAAGCGGTCCACGCATCGGCCACTTTGAAGCTTCCGCGCGTCTGCAGCCCGAAGAGGTTCACGCTGCCAAACGGATCTGCGACGCCAAGTTCGGAGACCCCGCTCCAGTGGTACCAGTCAAACTCATAGCCCATGGCGACGGTGACGTTGAGATCATTGGAGCTGTACACCCGCGCTGAATAGCTTCCGTAGAATCGGTCGGCACTCATGCTGGCGTTGTCACCGATGCCGGCACTGAATTGATGGATGTAGCCAGCGCCAGCCGAGTGCACGGGCTGCTCATCACCGCGAAGCGTCACCACTGGTAACGGGGCGGCATCGGTGGTGGTGGGGGGCACGGGTGCGGCAGGCGCAACTGGCGCAACTGTTACCGGTGGCGTTGTGGCGGCGGCGGGAGTTGCGGCGGGCGCTGCGGTCGGCGCTGCCGGTGGTGCCGCAGCCGGCGTAGGCGTTGGCGCCGCCGTTGCGGTTGCTGGTGGCGCGGCGGCGGGCGCGGGTGTCCGCGGTTCGGGCGCGTTCGGTGGTGTCAGTGAAGGATCTTGGCACCAGGCCGGGGATGTCGCGGAAAGTCCGATCAACAGGGTGACGGCAGCGCCGCTTGAATTGCAGATTCGGGTGGCGAAGGCTTTGCTGAACATCGGCGCATCGTAAGTTCCCCCCGGATTGCTGCATGTGGGTGGCGAAGTCGTTCATTTGGCAGCGAGATCTGTCCGGACGGGTGCATGTTGCGCGCCCCGATCGCCGATGTAGCCCCCGGACGCGGACTATGATTCCTGTCCCCCGCGGATTCCCTCGGGTTCCATATTGAGGATCGCATGCAACTGAACCTCCCGACCGGCCACTACCCAAACGGCATCCATGGCGGAATGATGGCGACACCGAACACGCTGGCAGCAGCTGGTATCGGTCGAGACATGATTCGCCCCGAGACCCTCGCTAGCACGTCCTACCAGCGCACCCGCGAGATGACTATCGATGAACTCCTCCTGGAGAATCGCGTGGTCTTCCTCATTGGCGAAATCAACCACGCCTCCGCGGCGCGCGTGATGATGCAAATGCTGTATCTGGAAAGCCAGAAGCGTGGTCAAGACATCAACTTCTACATCAACAGCCCAGGCGGAGCGGTCGATGACACGCTGGCCATCTACGACACCATGCAGTTCATCTCCAGCGAGGTGGGCACCTATTGCATCGGTCGTGCATATTCCGGCGGAGCGGTGCTCTTGGCCGTGGGTCAGAAGGGCAAACGCATCATTCTGCCGCATGCCAAGGTGATGATTCACCAGCCGCACGGCGGCGTGTACGGCCAGACCTCGGACATCCAGATCCAGGCCGAGATGATTCTCAAGATGAAGCGCCAGCTGAACGAGATCCTTGCCAAGCACACTGGTCAGCCCGTGGAAACGGTCACCAAGGATGCCGAGCGCGATAAGTATTTCAATGCAGAAGAGGCCAAGGCCTACGGTCTTGTTGACGATGTGGCCACCTTCCCAGAGAAGGGCAAGCGTTGACGCGAGCGGAGTTGCTCAACTTGATGTCTGCCATGCCCATGGTGGCAAGCCCGATTTCTTCGAGCGCGCAGTCGCTCGCGGATGTCTGGTCGATTTCGTCCGATTCAGCGGCGCCGGGTGCAGATCCGCGCCGTGATGAAGATGATGACGATGAGCCGCGCTGGATTTCGGTTCCGCTGGTGGTTGACAAGCGCGGCAAGAGTGAAGAGTTGGTTGACCTCTACAGCCGCTTGTTGCGCGACCGGGTGATCTTTGTTGGCGCGCCGATTTCTCGCCCGCTTGCACAGGTAGTCACTGCTCAGCTCTTGTTCCTGTGGAACGAAGATCCGACTGCCGAGATCAGCATGTACATCAATAGTCCGGGTGGATCAATTTCCGACGGTCTTGCCATCATTGACACCATGCGATCGGTGACTTGCCCGATCGCCACCTACATCGTTGGTCAGGCTGCCAGTATGGCGAGCGTGATCGCGTGTTGTGGAGCCAAGGGTCATCGCTTTGCTCTGCGCCACGCAGAGAACTTGGTGCACCAAGGTCGCATCGGTGGATTTGAAGGACAGGCAACTGACCTGGAGATCTTTGCGCGGCAAATGCAGCGTATTGAAGATGTCTGCAACAACCTCTATGCCGAGGCCACTGGCCACTCCATGGAGAAGATCGCTGCCGACTGCGAGCGTGACCTGTGGCTGAATGCCCAGGAAATGCTTGAGTACGGACTCATTGACCGAATCATCGAACGCATGCCTGTGGCGCCGCATCCGGCGCAGTGAGATAGGAACACGAACACCATGACACTGATCCCCATCGTCATCGAAAAGACTGGTCGCGGCGAGCGCGCCTACGACATCTACAGCCGTCTGTTGAACGACCGCATCATCTTCCTGGGCGGCGGCGTCTCGGACACGATGGCTAACTTGGTGGTCGCGCAACTTCTGTTCCTTGCCAACGAGGATCCGAAGGCGGAGATCAGTATGTACGTCAACAGCCCAGGTGGCAGCGTGAGTGCTGGACTTGGCATTGTTGACACCATGCGATTTGTGCCGTGCCCGGTGGCGACGTACATCATTGGTCAGGCTGCCAGCATGGGCAGTGTGATCGCTTGCAGCGGCACCAAGGGTCGCCGCTTCGCACTGCCGCACGCTGAGAATCTGATGCACCAGCCGTTGATCGGCGGAGTCATCGAGGGGCAGGCGACGGATCTGGAGATTCACGCCAAGCACATTCTGCGCCTGCGCGACAAGCTGTACTCCCTGTACAGCGACAACACCGGCCAGACCAAGCAGCGCATCCACGACGACTGCGACCGCGACAAGTGGCTCAATGCCCAGGAGATGCTCGAGTACGGGCTGATCGACAAGGTGCTCGATCGTCTGCCGGGCAAGTGAGTTCAATAGGTGCCGTATGCATCTGGCACCTGTTTCGCGGTGTGCTCCGCGAGGGGTACAGTGCGGTACGCCAATGAAGGCCTCGAGCATCGATTCCATCGCGCGCGCTGAATGAGGCGCGGGCCGGCCGCAGGACCTGGCCGACGTCGCGGAGCGTCGGCGACTGCACGGAGGGCGCGATGCCTGATTCCGGCCATGACCTCGGTCCGTCGCAGCCCCCGCGTCCGTCCGACCCGGCGAACGCCGACTGTGTCGCTCGGGACGTTCGACGGGCTTCGCCGCGCACAGCACGCGGAGTTCATGGCGCTCTCGTTCCGCGAAAAGCTCGAACGGCTCGAGCAGATGGCCGAGGTGGCGGAGCGGTTGCGGCTGCGCGGGGGGTGAGGTGCATCGGGATCGGGGAGGCCACCGATCGGGGTTGGTCGATGCACTGACCGGATAAACTGGTGCGGGGTTACCCCGGTCGCAATTTCATGATTCTTACCGGGACGATTCATCACGCTTGTGGCAAAGTTGCGTATCAGTAGGTGACCACCGGCGGGCGTGGCGCCCGCCGTGGGAACTCCGAGGACCTACACATGCCGCACTCCTTCGCATTCCGGCTTCGCTTCGTCATCGCTTCCTTCCTCGTGCCGTGCGCGGTCCTGACCGCCACGCCTGTGGCGCGTGCGCAGGGCTGTACCGGCGACCTCAACGGCGACCGAACCGTGGACGGCGCGGACCTGGGGACCCTGCTTGGAAACTGGGGCGGTCCGGGGAATGGCGACTTCAACGGGAACGGCACGGTGGACGGTGGCGACCTGGGCGTGATGCTCGGCGCGTGGGGTGCGTGCCCGGTCACTGTTCCCGCCTGGGCGACGCTCGTCGAAGCGCAGCCGGACCCGGCGGTGGTGACGGACCCGGCGCTTCGCGCGGCGATCACGGCCACGGGGCTCGCGTGGCGCGTGCGCGACACGGGCACGCAGATGGAGATGATGCTGATCCCGCCGGGATCGTTCCAGATGGGGTGCATCATGGAGTCGAACCAGTCCAGCTGCACGTCATTTGAGCAGCCCGTCCACCAGGTGACCTTGACGAACGCGTTCTACTTGGGCCGCTATGAGGTGATGCAGTCGCAGTGGGTGGCGAAGATGGGGAGTAATCCGAGTTTCTTCCAAGGCCCGAGTTACCCCGACGCAGCGAACCGCCCGGTGGACCAGGTGAGTTGGAACAGTGTTCAGGGCTACCTAAGTGCAACTGGTATGCGGTTACCGAGTGAAGCGGAGTGGGAGTATGCATGCCGGGCCGGAACCCAGACGCCGTTCTACAACGGGTCGACGGACGACAGCACGGTGGGTGCGCTCGCGTGGTACACCCTGAACTCGGGCAATCAGACGCATGCGGTCGGCGGTAAGGCCGCGAACGCCTTCGGTCTCCACGACATGCTGGGCAACGTGTGGGAGTGGGTGAACGACTGGTTTGGCGCGTACCCCAGCAGCGCCCAAACGAACCCAACGGGTCCGGTAGATATGTCGTACCGCGTGCGCCGTGGAGGGAATTTTCTATGCTTCTCGAACGCCGTGCGCTCGTCCTTCCGCGAAAGCGCTACGCCCGGCAACATGAACTACTTCCTCGGGTTCCGCGTCGCGAGGACCCCCTGATTTCCTCTCCCCTTCTTCTCTCTTCCCTTTTACCTGACACCACGGGCCTCAGCGACCATGTCACTTCCCAAGGTGCCGAACCCGGCGCAGGTGGTGCTTGAACTTCCCCCGGGGTATGAAGGCAGCGGCGATCCCCGTCCGCGGTCGGCGGAGCCCGTGTGTGACGACGTCGCGGCGCGCCGCGTTCACCTGCGCTTGCGCCGAAATCGGTGCCACATGCATACGACACCAATTTCTGCGGCGCCCGGGGCCGGCACCGCCTGCGGCGCATCGCTCGAACCGAACACCCACGCGTCCTTGCTGCCATCCACCAGCATGCGGTCGCTGGCGCCGAACATGGCAATCTCCCACTGGCCGTTCACCTCGGTCCAGTAGTGCCAGTAGTTTTCGATGGGCCACAGATCGCCGTTGCCGTATTCGTAGTCAGTACCAAGACCGATACCGGTGACGAAATTGCCAAAGGTGTACGTGTCGTATGCCAGCGCGGCACCGCTGATTGAGGAAGTGCTCAATTGCAGAGCATCGAACCCGTTCATTGGTGTGTCCCAGCGCAGGGTGATTTGGTAGGCATTGCCGTTGGTGAAGTCCACTTGGATGACGGATGCATTCGCCCCGGTACCAACGTCGTACTGAGCAACTAGCCCAGCAAAGGATTGCGAATGAGTGAGAACGATGGCTGCGAGTGATGCAGCGGCGGACCATGTCCGAGTTTGAGCGAGCATGCGAGATCCTCATTCCTGATGTGCGCAGGAAATCGATGGTTATCTTGGACTTCGGTCGACCCGGCTCGCACGTACCCACGCGGGTACGGCCTACGGTGACGCATTCGCTGCGGATTTTGACCGCATTCCTCCGAAGTCCAACGGGCCGCGCACGGAGCGGCTTGGCGGGAAGGGTAGTCGCACCGCAGCCGGCCATTCGCGATTTACAGACAAATTCAGCGAAAGTTCCGCGGCAGCCCCCTGCGGCTTACGATGCGCACGCTGGAGAGAAACCTATGGCCGACCCACAACAAACCGAAGCTCTCATTGCTAGTTTCCGCGCCGACCATGATCGCGTCAAAAAAGAGGTGCAGAAGGCGGTCGTTGGCCACGAAGAAATCATCGACGGCATCCTGGTGTGCCTCTTCGCTGGTGGTCATGCGCTCTTGGAGGGGGTGCCGGGACTTGGCAAGACCTTGTTGATTCGCAGTCTGGCGCAAGCGCTGCAGTTGAAATTTGGGCGCATCCAGTTCACGCCGGATCTCATGCCGGCTGATGTCACCGGCACCACCATCGTGGTGGAAACGCCATCCGGTCGCGACTTTCAGTTTCGCAAGGGGCCGCTCTTTGCGCAGATTGTGCTTGCCGACGAAATCAATCGTGCAACGCCGAAGACGCAGAGCGCCATGCTTGAAGCCATGCAAGAGCGCAGCGTGACCGTTGGTGGCACGACGCATCAACTTGATAAGCCGTTCTTTGTGATGGCCACACAGAACCCGATTGAGCAAGAGGGCACCTATCCGTTGCCCGAAGCGCAATTGGATCGATTCTTCTTCAAACTTGAAGTTGGCTATTCAACACGCGCTGATTTGCGCGAGATTCTGGCGCGCACCACCGCCGGAACGATTGATGAGCCGCAGAAGGTCATTGACGCAGAAACCATCATTCGTCACCAGAAACTGGTGCGAGCGGTGCGAATCTCAGACGCCGTGCAAGATTACGCAGTACGCGTGGTCTTGGCGACGCATCCGCGTGGGCAGTTTGCCACACCGCTGGTGAACCAATTCCTGCGCTTTGGAGCAAGCCCTCGCGCAGCGCAGACGATGGTGCTTGGCGCCAAGGTCAAAGCGTTGCTCGCCGGTCGCGCCACCGTTTCTGTTGAAGACATCAAGGCAGTGGCGCTTCCGGCGCTGCGGCATCGCGTGTTGCTCAACTTTGAAGCCGAGGCTGAGGGCCGCGGCGCGGATGAGATTGTCAAGAACATCTTGGAGACGGTGCCCACCGCGGCTGCCGACTTCGCAACTCGGTGAGGTCATCGCCGGTCTCTGAGCGTTGTCAGTGCATTTGTCCCAGTGCTGCAATCGCTTACTGAATGACGGTGTCCCACTCGGTGTCCGGCTCATGGCTCGGCACTGGTCCGCGGGTTCGATCCGAGTCTGGGTCGCCGCGGTCTGCTGGGAATTCCGCGCGCATCTGCGTGCCGTGCGGCAGCAGTGCCGCGAACGTCAGAGTTCCGCCGTGTCGCTCAACCAGTGCGCGCGCCACCGCGAGCCCGAGCCCGGTGCCGCGCTGTCCTTTGGTGCTGGAAAATGCCTCAAATAGGCGGGGTTGCTGCTCAATCGGGACCCCTGCGCCATTGTCACTCACCTCAATGACGAACACTCCGCGTGGCGGATCGAACGCACATCGCACCGCGACCCGGCCACTCCGGTCCGGTGCCGCCTCCACTGCATTGGCAAGCAAATTGAGAAGCACCTGATGAACAGCGTTTGCATCGATCGGCGCGGGCGGCAAAGAAGGATCGACGTGCGTGAGCAATTGAACGCCGCGGCGGTCCGCGGTGGATTTCATCAACTCACATGCTTCCATTACCACCGCTCCAATATCTGACTCCTCAATTTCCAGAGGGCGCTCTTTGGCATATGCAAGCATGTTCATCACCAGCCAGGAGATACGATCAAGATTGCGTGCAACAATCGGCCAGCCTTCGCGCGCCATTTCCAAATCGCCACGCCGCAGTGCCAATTCCACGGCATCGGCTCCGCCGCGGAGGCCTTGCAGAATGTTCTTCACACTGTGGCTGATGGTGGCAACCGTCTCACCCATAGCCTGCAGTCGCGCGGGGTCTGACTCCGGCACCGGTGTTGCTACTACGCCTGGATTCAGCGCTTGAACGCGCATCTCTGTATCGCCGCAGCGAATGACGTCTCCGGCCCGCAATTGCACGCGCGACTCAATGCGTTGTCCGTTCACCCATGTGCCATGCGCACTACGTAAGTCGCGGAGGTACCAGTCACCGGCCGACGGCGTGAGTTCCGCGTGGCGCCTGCTGACGCTGAAATCACAGGATCCAAGTGCTTCCGTGCTGCGTCCAATCAGTTGTGGCTCAGTATCAGGCAGCACATGTTGCTTCCCGCTATCTGGCCCAGCAATCACTTGCAGCACAATCATCGAACTATTCCTCGGATATGAGCTTGCGTAGATCCGCCGCACGTTCCGCATCGAGCAGGGTGAGTTGATACTCCTGCTCTCCGGCGCATTTACGGTCTCCGAGCGCGAAACACGCCAGTCCCAGCACGTAGCGCGCTTGCACAGACTTGGGATCCGCGGCGATGGCGGCCTCGGCCAAGGCACGCGCGTCGGCCCAACGCTTGTCCTTGTATGCAACCACGGCCAACTTCATCTGCGATGCTGCAACGCTTTCAGACGATCCGCTCTTGGCGGCAATCTCATAGGCGAGTCGGGCTCGTTGCACATCGCCCACAGCCTCAAGTGCCACGCCGCGTTGTGCATGCGCCGACGGATGCACGGGCGCCAATTCAATGGCACGATCGAATGCTGCAATAGCGTCTTGGTGCCGACCGAGCTTGTCGTAGGCGAATCCGAGCGCGGCTTGTAGATCAGCATCATTCGGTCGCACTCGCACTACTTCGTCGATCCGCTGTGCAGCATCTCCCCAACGCTTTTGTGCCAAGCAGCACCAGCCAAGTACCGCCTTCGCTTCAGTCTCGTTCGGGTTGATGCGTAGTGCGTCATCGGCGTTGCTTTGCGCCTTGGTAATGTCGCCCGCATTCCACCAATGAATGGCGAGGGCGGTGTAAATGGCCGCGCTTTCCGCGCCGGCTTCCTTGGCAACTACTAGTGCGGCAAGTGCTTTTTCAGGCTTTTCTTCGTCATTCCACAGCGCTGCAAGTTCAAGGGCCGCAGCAGCCTGCCGCGCATCGGCGCGCAGTGCTTCCTCAAAGGCGGCAACAGCTTCATCGCGCGCGCCAGTCTTGAGAGCCAGGTGGCCAACGGTATGCATCGCGTGCGCACGGCGCTTGGCGTCCTTCATGGCTGGCAACGAAACCGCTTTGCGGGCAGCCTCAAGACCCTCGGCACTGTTGCCAGTGGCGTCCAGTGCAAGTGCCAAGTTAGTCCATGCTCCCGCCATACCGGCATCAATGGCGAGTGCCTCACGGTAAGCAGCGATGGCCGCGGCATGATCGCCAGATCTTTGTGCTGCTATGCCGCGCGTAAATGCTTCACGCGACTTTGCTCGTAGCTTGTCTGTAATGCGCGAGGCCTCCTGAGCACCGGTTACTTCTGGTGCGATCGATTCATGCGGTTTTGTTGGTGGACCATCCGCATTCTCAGTTCCGGCTTCACCAAGTGTGGGCGGCCGCGCTGACCCGGGTTCCGGCTCAGACGCTGGTGCGGGCGGCACAGGCGGCGGCGGCGCGCGTCGTATGTAGAGGGCAAGCGCCACGGTGAATCCGACAGTCGCGAGAACTATGGAGAGAATGATGCGCTTGTTTCGATCCACGCCCGCAAGCGTACTTCGCAACGCGCCCGTGCAGTGCACACCCGGCGCGGATCACTAACACTGAAAGTCGTAGATCGGACCAATGCCAAGGATGGTGGTCAATTCATCGAGCGCAGCTCGTGACTCGCGCAAGAGTTGCGGGTCGGCCAAGTCCTTTGGGGATAGTTCATCCCGATAGTGACGACGCACCCATGCCTCCAGCGCTGCATGGCCTGCGGGCGTCCACAGGCATCCTGGGGCGACTGCCGACACTTCGTCGGTAGTGAGAGGCACTCGCAGTCGCAAGCATGCCGGCCCGCCGCCGTTGCGCATGCTCTCGCGAACGTTGAGGTAAATGACGGACTTCACCGGGCATGTTGCGCTATCCACCATGCGCTGCACCAGCCGCGCGATGCCTGGGTGGCCTTCGCTCTCCACCGGCAGTATCAGCGCCATGGTGCCGTCTGCAAGCGAAATCAACTGGGAGTTGAAGAGGTAGGTGCGTACCGCATCGGCGACACTCACTTCCGATTCCGGCACAACCAGCGCTTGGAAATTTGGTCCGACAGCTGCAGCCAGATCATCAAGGACTCGGTCTTGATCAAGGAGCGCCAATTCATGCACTAGATAGAACGATCCATTTCCAACAGAGATCACATCATTGTGAAACACACCATGATCAATGGCGGCGGGATGTTGTTGGGCGTGGATGCATCGATCGTTGGGAATGCCGTGCAGCGCGGCGACCGCCTGGCCGGCTTCGAGGGTTTGCCGCGCTGGATAGCGCGAAGGACGTCGACCGACGCCGCTGGCGTGCGCGCCGAATACAAAGAGATGCACTCCAGGAGTTTCACCGCCATTGCCACCCGATGCCGTAAACCGCGTGTGATTTGCTGCGCCTTCGTCGCCCCACGGTGACGGTGCGCCTGACGCGTCAAGGGCTGCAAGCGCATCATGAATGACAAATCGTTTGTCATCACGGAAGATGGCGCGCAGGGTGCGTGCGGTCTGCGGCGCCTCGATGGCACGATGTGGCATGGTTCGCAAGTTGGCCACCGTCATATGAACGCGGCCATCACCGGAATCCTTCGAAGGTGTGACGGTAGCGGCGTTGGCGGTCCACATGGAACTGGCACTCGATGCGCGCGCTAAGAGATGCGGTGCCTCTCGCGCGGCCGTGGCAATCGCCACTTCATCAGAGCCCGTGAATCCCAGCGCATGCAATGTTGGGATATGCGGTCGTTCGTGGGGTGGAATCCAACCTTGTATAAGACCCAGGCGCGCGAGTGCGGCAGCTTTGGCAAGACCTTGCAGTGCTGCGTCGCGTGGTCGAGCCGTTGTCCCTTGATTTGAGGTGCTCGCCACGTTTCCGGGCGACAGCCCGGCGTAGTTGTGGGTGGGGCCGACGATTCCGTCAAAGTTCGCTTCCGGCACGGATTGAAGCGTACCGCGCGCCCGTCTTACACTCCGCAGCCTGATGGCACGTGCTTCAGCAGCTTCCGGATCGAAAGCATCCCGTATGTCCCCCGACGCTTCCATGCGCATCGTGGTTCTCACGGGTAAGGATTCGTTCAAGCGCGTCGAGCACTCGCGGCAACTGCATGCAGCGCTGACAGAAAAATTTGGATCAGTGGATCGATTTGAGTTTGATGGAGCATCAGCAACCCTCGCGCAGGTGATGGACGAACTCCGTTCCTACGGTTTGCTCTCTCAGCACAAACTCATCGTGATAGACAATGCTGAAGGATTCATTGGTGCTGAAGATCGGCGCCGCGCGATGGAGCGCTACGCAGCCAACCCGCAGCAAGAGAGCACGCTGTTGATGCGCGCGGGCACGCGGTGGAATCCGGGCAAGTTTGACAAACTTGTTGAAGCCAGCGGTGGCGCAGTGATCAAGTGCGAACCACCCAACGATCAGGACGCGATCAGTTGGTGTGGCGCGCGTGCAGAGAAGCGCCATGGTGCAAAGTTAGCGGCGGGTGCGGCGGAACTATTGGTGGAAAAAATCGGGCCGGACTTGGCGCGCATCGATACGGAACTTGCCAAGTTGGCGACCGCCGCGGGTGAGGGCAAGCCGATCTCTCGCGCACTGGTTACAGAATTTGTTGGTCAGTCGCGGGAGGAACAGGCGTGGGGGTTGCAGTCGGTACTCATCCAGGAGGGTGCAGGCGCTGCGCTGGTCAAGTTGAACGAATTGGTGCGTATTTCAGGCGTAGCCGACGTGTTGATTGGCTGGACCATCGTTGACCTCCTGCGCAAGGCGCACGATGCAGCGCGGCTCATGGACGATGGGCAGAATGACTTTGCCATCGCCAAGCAGCTCAAACTTTGGGGCGATGCGCAGGCACTGGTATGTCGGGCGGCACGTGCCCTTGGTAGTGCTGGAGCAGCCGCGCTATTGGCGGAGAGTGTGCGTACTGATGCGCGCACAAAGTCCGGTCTCAGTTCGGACAGCGCTCGAACCTTTGAAGCGCTAGTGGTTACCATCGGTGATCGGATTCGATGAAATACTCAGACACACTGCTCCCGATCACCACGCTCACCACATGCGTCGCATTGGCGGCGTGTTCATCGGTACCGCCCACCGCGCCTCCGCCGATCACTCCGGTGCGTGCGCAGCCCGTCGTTATTCGCGAGACCATTGATCCGCTACCGCAGGCCGATACGCGGCGGCGTGTTGATTCACAGGTGGCTGCTCGTACAAGTTCACCGAGTGTTCGCCCATCCGCGCTACCGATGTTTGAGATGACATTGGCTCCAGCGGACCCGAAGCAGATTGCCGCCTTGCCTGTGCCGGAGTCCGTAGAAGCGATGCCGGTGGACACCATGCGTGCGATCGACACCGCTCCGCCGCCATTGCTTCCTGAGCCGGTGCCGGTGGTGGTGGCTGAACCGGCGCCCGCCGTTGCCGCTGCTTTGGTGGCGGTACCTGAACCGGTGCCCGCTGTTGCTGCTGTTCCGGTGCCGGTGGTTGAGCCGGTGCCCGTTGTTGCTGCTGTTCCGGTGCCGGTGGTTGAACCGGCGCCTGTTGCTGCTGCTGCTCCGGTGCCGGTGGTTGAACCGGTGCCCGCTGTTGCTGCTGCTCCGGTGGTGGTGGCCCCAGTAGTCGTGCCGGTTGAGGCGGCACCTGAGCCAGCGGTTGCAGAGTCACGGGTTACCGAGGCATCACCCGCAGGTGCTGCTGAGCTTCCGCCAGAACCAACGATGCCGAGTCGGGTAATGGTGAAGGCTGCAAACCCCGTTGCGCCGCTCGCCATGACTGGCACGGCGATTGTCCCAGTCGCTGACAGAGCGGGCGTTCGTGAGCGACCCGCGCCCACGCCGGCGCGTCCGCCGGAGCCGGTGCTGATACCGGAACCGACGCCTGCGCCGACACCGGAACCGACACCGGCACCTGCACCTGTGCCGGTCGCAGAACCAGCGACTGCGCCAACAGCAGAGCCAACACCCGCGCCGGTTGCGGAACCCGCAGCCGCGCCAACACCGGAACCAGAACCAACACCTGCACCCGCGCCGGTCGCGGAACCTGCGCCTGTGCCGACACCAGAACCAACGCCTGCGCCCGTGCCGGTCGCGGAACCTGCGCCTGCGCCGACACCAGAACCAACGCCTGCGCCCGTGCCGGTTGCGGAACCCGCACCCGCGCCAACACCAGAACCAACACCTGCGCCCGCGCCGGTCGCGGAACCTGCGCCTGCGCCAACACCGGAACCAGTACCCGTGCCGGTTGCAGAACCTGCACCTGCGCCGACACCAGAACCAACACCTGCGCCCGCGCCGGTTGCAGAACCAGCGCCTGCGCCGACACCAGAACCAACACCTGAGCCCGCGCCGGTTGCAGAACCAGCGCCTGCGCCGACACCAGAACCAACACCAGTACCCGCGCCGGTTACGGAGCCTGTACCTGCGCCGGTCGCAGAACCAACACCAGCACCCGCGCCGGTTGCGGAGCCTGTACCTGCGCCGGTCGCAGAACCTGCACCTGCACCCGCACCTGCACCCCCGCCCATCAAACTTGCGAATCCAGTCATGGCTTCCAGGGTTCGGGATTTCGGAGACATTGAGGCGTTGGATGCCGGATCATTGCACCCCGGAGATCCCTTCGTTCTGTACGTCGAGCTGGTCAATTGGCCATTCGTGCCCGGAATCGGTGGACGCGTTGCAGCGCATGCGCAGTACTCGTTGCGCATCGAGAACTTGGCCGGAACCGTCATCTGGAGCGAAGGTCCGCTCGACGCAACGCATACCGCCGCAGCGCCGACCGATGAACTATTCATTACTCGGATGGTTCGCCTCCCCGACTCCTTGCTCGCCGGTCAGTATCGGCTAGCGATCGAAGCGACCGATGTGGCAACCGGGATGACGGCCAAAGTAAAGACGCCGTTCACTGTTAAGCCAGCAAAGAAGCGCTAAACGCTTGATCTAGCGCGTCGATAGCCGACGTACAATGTCCCCCCGCCTCCCTCTCGGAGGCACCGCACGTGCCAGACGACGCATCCAACGCACGCCCTGATCTTGACGCCCCGACAGCACCCCTCGTGCCGACGGTGGTGGATGGCGCCCAAGGCGTTGTGGATGCCGCGCTTCCAATCGCAGATCCGCACTCCGCCAATGGTCGGCACAGCAAGGGTCATGGCGGCGGCATTGCGTTAGCCATCGGCGCGGTCGGCGTGGTGTTTGGAGATATCGGTACCAGCCCGCTGTATGCGTTTCAGGAAACCATTGCCCACCACGGCAGTGCCGATCGCGCGTTCGTGATGGGCGTGCTGAGCTTGATTTTCTGGGCGCTGTTTCTAGTGGTGGTTGCGAAGTATCAGCTACTCATCATGCGTGCCACCAACCGTGGAGAAGGTGGATTGTTCGCGTTGCTTTCCCTCTTGCCGCGCGGCCTCCAACGTCGCGCGGATTACCGCTTGGCGTTCTTTGGTGCCATGGCCATCATGGGCAGTGCATTGCTGTTCGGCGACGGCGTCATCACGCCATCCATCTCCGTGCTGTCAGCGATGGAAGGTCTCACCGTCTTTGACGAAAGCCTGCAAGGATGGGTGGCCCCATTAACAACCGTGGTGCTGGTGTTCTTGTTCGCCGTACAGCGATTTGGAACAGGGCACATCGGCCGCATCTTCGGTCCGGTGATGCTCCTGTGGTTTGGTGTGTTGGGATTCCTTGGACTGCGCGCCATCGTCTCGGATCCAAGTGTGCTTGCCGCAGTGAATCCCCTGTACGCCATCGAACTGATTGCAGCGAATCCGTCCGGCACATTCCTTTTGCTTGGCTCAATTGTGCTGGTAGTGACGGGCGCTGAGGCGCTGTATGCCGATATCGGGCACTTCGGAATTGGCCCGATTCGGCTTGGATGGTTCACGATCGTGTGGCCATGCCTCATTCTGAACTACTTTGGCCAAGGCGCATGGGCGATCGCCAACCCGCCGGATCCAGCGTTACTTTCGCAATACAAGCCGTTCTACGGTCTGGTGCCTGCGGGTTGGGTAATTCCCATGGTTGTGCTAGCTACGTTTGCAACCATTGTTGCTAGCCAGGCGATGATCTCCGGCGTCTTCTCGATGGCGCGCCAAGCGATCCGCCTCAACTACCTGCCACGCCTTGCCGTGGTGCACACATCCAGCTTTACCGAAGGTCAGATCTACATCCCGTTCCTCAATTGGACCATGATGATTGGGTGCCTGATGACGGTCTTCTTGTTCCGTTCCTCAGCAGCGCTTGCCGACGCGTACGGCATTGCAGTCACGGCAGTGATGGGAATCACCTCGCTGTTGTTTGCTGAGGTGGCGCTGAAGACTTGGAAATGGAAGCCACCAGTGGTGTGGATTGTGGTTGGCTCATTCTTAGCGATCGACTTGGCATTCCTTTCATCCAACCTTCTCAAGGTGTTCCATGGTGGGTGGTATGCGCTGGCGATCGCGGCAGTCGGTTCCATAGTGATGGTCACTTGGAATCAAGGAACCCTGGCGGTTGGCCGGCAGATTGCCGCACAAGGCGAAACGATTCATGAATTCCTCGCGCGGCTTTGGTCGGATGTGGTGCCGCGCGTTCCTGGCACCGCCGTATTCCTGACACCAACCACGCAGGCACCGTTTGCGTTGGTGAATTTTGTGAAGCACGCGCATGTGTTGCATGAGCAAGTGATTCTTCTGTCGATCGCCCCCAGCGAACAGCCGTTTGTTGCCGACCGCGAGCGCGTCACCGTGCGGTGGATGCCGGATGGATTCTGGAGTGTCTCAGCTCAGGTCGGATTCATGGAGCAGCCCGATGCACCGGGCATCTTGCGCCTCGCGCGCGAGCGTGGCTTGCCGTTCGATACCGAAGAAACCACCTACTTTGCGCGAAAGATGCAATTGGTTCCTGGCGGTCCGGCGCGCATGGCTGGTTGGCGTAAAGGAATTTTCATCTTCCTGCACTCGAACGCAGCCGACGTGACCAGCGCGTTCAACCTTCCTTCGGATCGCACGGTTGAATTTGGCTTCCAATTGAAGCTTTAAGCAGACTCTCCTATGCGAACCATCGCCATCAAGATGCTCTTTGGTGACACAGCAAAGTTCTACGGAATTCTGCTGGGGCTCTCCTTTGCAACACTGCTCATTGCGCAGCAGGCCAGCATCTTTGTTGGGTTGATGAGCCGCACCTATGCGCTCATTGAGGAAACTCCACAGGCGGATCTTTGGGTCACCGATCCCACGATGCAGTTTGTGGATGACACCAAGCCGATGCAAGTCACTGCCTTGCAGCGCGTACGGAGCGTGGACGGAGTGGGTTGGGCAGTGCCGCTCTTCAAAGGTCTGTTGGTTGCCAAGCTCCCAAGTGGTGCGCGGCAGATTTGTGATGTGGTGGGCGTTGATGATGCAAGCCTGATTGGTGTGCCAGCGCGCATGATTAAGGGTGACGTCAGTGTCCTGCGTAAGCCAGACACCATCATCATTGAGACGCGTGGTGCTCGTTCACGGCTAGCACAACCCATCAATCCTGCCAATCCAACTGGTCCGAAGCGTCCGATTGAAATCGGTGAGGAACTCGAGCTGAATGAGCGGCGCGCGGTCATCGGCGGTATCGCGGAGACCAAGCCGACATTCCAGAATGTTCCCACGATCTATACGACGTATTCGCGTGCCATTGGATTTGCGCCAGCGAACCGCCGAACCCTCAGCATGATTCTTGTGAAGGCGGCGCCCGGAGTTTCCGTGACGGAATTGCGTGACCGCATCGCGCGTGAGACCGAACTAGCGGTGTACACCCCGGATGACTTTGCGTGGACCACCATTACTTATTGGATGACGCAAACCGGAATTCCCATCAACTTTGGTATTGCCATTGCCCTTGGATTTCTAGTGGGTGTAGCCATCGCGGGGCAGATGTTCTACAACTTCACGCTTGACAATCTGAAGTATTTCGGCGCGATGAAAGCGATGGGTGCGACGACGGCTCGACTGCTTGGCCTGGTGGCACTGCAAGGCGCGGTGGCGGGCGTTCTTGGACTTGGTCTTGGCCTAGGGGTTACCTCGATTGTTGGTCTGGCAATTCCCGGCGACAAATTGGCGTTCAAGATGACCTGGCACATTCCGGTGATTGCCGCGGCGGCGGTGATCTTCATCGTGGTTGCTTCCAGTCTCTTCAGCATGCGTCGCGTGGTGAAACTTGATCCATCCGAGGTGTTCCAAGGATGATCGAGCCGACAAACAGCATCGTTTGCAATGAAGTATTCAAGACCTTCGGCGTTGGTGATTCCATGGTCCGCGCACTGCGTGGCGTGAATCTGCAAGTTCGCTTTGGTGAAATGATGGCACTGGTTGGCCCTTCGGGATGTGGAAAGACCACGCTGATTTCCATTCTTGCAGGTCTGCTGCAGCGCGATGAAGGCGAACTAGCGGTGCTTGGTACCGATCCCTCCGCGCTGAGTAATCACGAGCGCACCATTTGGCGCGGGAAAAATGTTGGATTCATCTTTCAGCAGTTCAACCTGATTCCACAAGTCTCCATCCTTGAGAACGTTGCTGTACCCCTGTTGCTGCGGCACCATCCCAAGCGAGATGCCCTCGACCGCGCCGCGAAACTCTTGGAAGAAGTTGGATTGAAAGGCCGTGAATTGACGCGCCCCAGCAAACTCTCGGGCGGACAGCAGCAGCGCGTAGCGATCGCGCGCGCATTGGTGACCGGTCCGCGCCTCCTTGTTTGTGACGAACCCACCAGTGCGCTTGACGGCGCTACCGGCCAGAAGGTCATGGGTCTGATCCGTGAACTCACCGCCGCTGCTGAACGCGTGGTCATTGTGGTGACGCACGACGAACGTATTTATCACTTCGCGGACCGCATCGCCCACCTTGATGATGGCCGCGTTACCCATGTCAGTACCCCAGCAGAGGCACTCGCCGAATCCGCAGAGCGGATGGGCGATGCCGCAAAGCGCCATTGAACTACGCTTTCCTGCAAGTCACAGTCCCCCCACACAGGCATTGATCATGAATTGGAAGTTCATCGCACTCCCGATACTCGCAGTCGTTGGCATCGTTGCTTCGGCGTACACCGTTGCCAAGCAGAATGCGGCTATGCCAGCACCTCCGCCGATGGTGCCGCCGGTGGCTTCACCCTACGGCGATCGAGTCAGTGGTTCGGGCATCGTTGAGCCATCTTCGGAACTCATTGAGCTGGGTGCGCCCGTCAGTGGATTGATCGAAGAGGTATTGGTGAAGGAAGGGCAGTGTGTGGTGAAGGGTCAGCCGCTCTTCATCATCGACCGCCGCGCGCTGACCGCGCAAGCAGCCGGCGCCGAGGCGCGTGCATTCGCCGCTGAGGCTCGCTTGGCACAGTCGCGCAGCTTGCCGAAGCCGGAGACGTTGAAGCAGGCGCAGGCGCGCGCGGATCAGACCCGTGCCGCGGTGCGCGATGCGCAGGGGCGCCTTGATCGCTTGCGCGCCATCGGTGAAGCTGGTGCCATGAGTCACAATGAACTTCCGACGCGGGAGTATGAAGTAGCTAACGCCGAGTCAAAGGCAGCAGAGGCAGAAGCAAGTTTGGAATTCGTCCGCAAGGGAACCTATCCAGAAGACCTGCGGGTCATTGAGGCTGATGTTGCTACCGCCAAGGCCGAGGTGGGGATGATTCACACGGAGCTTGATCGCTGCATTGCGCGCGCCCCCATTGATGCGCAGATTCTTCGTATTGATGCGCGGCCCGGGCAGTATGCCGCCGCGGGCCCCGGCGCCAAGACGCAAATGACGCTTGGTGACCTTGATCCCCTATATATCCGTGTGGATATTGATGAGCTCGATGCGTGGCGATTTAGTGACAAGGGCAAAGCGATCGCCTCACTCCGTGGTGGGCGGCAAGCGAGCTTTCCAGTGAGCTTTGTCCGTCGTGTACCGCTGGTGTTGCCGAAGAAGACACTTTCTGGCGAGAACGCGGAGCGTATTGATACGCGTGTCCTGCAGCTGATCTACATGTTCGAGGATCCGAATGTGCCCGTGGCTCCTGGGCAGTTACTTGATGTCTTCATCGAAAGTGCTGGCGATGCGGGCGCTCCGGATCCGGTGGCTGCACCAGTGACGGTGCCAGTGACGGCACCAGCAGTGGCGCCAACATCCTCCATTCCGGATAACGCTGCAGAAACCGCGCCTGATCATGGCAACTGAAGCATCAGTCGCCATGCACGCCACGGAGCGCCGCGCTGCGGCGATTGCAGTGGCGGTGGGGATTGTGCTGATGGCTGTGAAGTTTGTGGCGTGGCGCCTGACGGGCTCTTCGGCGGTCTATAGCGATGCGCTCGAATCCATCATCAATGTGGTGGCAAGTGGATTTGCACTGTGGGCAATTTCGCAAGCACACCGGCCTGCAGATCACACGCATCCCTACGGGCACGGGCGATTTGAATTTGTCAGTATGTCAGTGGAAGGTGCGCTCATCGGTGCGGCCGGCGCGAGCATCGTTTGGGAAGCGGTGCACCGCATGCTGGCCGGCGATCTTGGCGTGCAGCGCATTGAATGGGGCTTGATTCTCATCGGCGCCACCGCTGTTGGTAATGGCGTGCTTGGGGCGTGGTTGATGAAGCTTGGGCGTCGGAGTGGATCCGCGGCTCTGGTTGGCGATGGTCGGCACTTGATCTCTGACGCAATCACCAGTCTTGGTGCGATTGCGGCACTGGTAGCAGTCCGCATGACCGGGCTGGTGTGGATCGACCCGCTCGTAGCCATTCTGATGGCGTGCATCTTGGTTGGTCTCGGTATTCGCATGGTGCGCCGTGCGCTTGGCGAACTGGTTGATGAGCAGGACGCTGGCGATTACGAGACGGTCCGCAAGATTCTGGATGCGCATATCAGCGGCACTGCGGGTGCTCGTGCGCCGCTGATTCGAGGCTGGCACAAACTGCGAACTCGGCACATCGGCAGGCACCACTGGGTGGACTTTCATGTGCAAGTGGACGATTCACTGGATGTGCGCACTGCCCATGAGTTGGCTTCGTCCATTGAGTACGAGATAGAGGTGGCCCTGGGATGTACCGATGGTGGCAATGCCACCGCGCACATCGAGCCGTGGGATGAGCCCGTTTCCAAGCCTGCATAACCGTGATTCCGTCGGCATGACTGTTCAACGCTACGCTGCTGTTCCATGCGCACCAGCATTCTCTCGGCACCACTCCCCCTTGCCACGCTCCGTAAGTTATGGAAGCCGCGCCGGGATTCCTACGCCAACGCTCGGCTTTACGAGGACAACCGGATTCGTATCCATCGTGCATTCACTTGGCTTGAACACGCAGAGTCGTGCCGCGAAGCACAGCTTGACGATCGCATGCTTGCGCAGTGGGCGGGCTTATCTGCATTGTGTGCGCGCTGGGATGTGGCGCGCAATCAACCAGTGGCAGAGCGAACCGCGCTCGCGGCATTTGTGAAGCAACTTGCTGCCACCGATCAGGATGGAATTGTTGCAGCCACGCTTGAGCGTGACCGCACCTTGGTTGCCAGCATGTTTGCCGATCGCTATTTGGCGCGGCACTTTGCCAGCGTCGATCTCAAGGAACTGATCGCTCGCCGGCGGTGGGACAAGGTATTGGCTCACCTGTTGGAGCGCTGCGCGTTGGTGCATGCGCAGTTGGCGCAGGGCGGATCGACGTATGGGAGCCGGGAGAACCGCACCGTTCTCAAGCGAACATCGATGATTCTGGATGCGGTGGCGCTCGCGGCCATTCAAGTGGTCATCAATCATGGATATTCCGATGATTGGGGGGTGTTGTGTTGGCCGCCCGCCAAGAAGTAGTGGCCATAGGAGCTAGGCTGCGCAGTCCATGGAAGCCATCTACGAATACGACCTAGTGGTGATTGGCAGCGGACCTGCGGGCCAGAGTGCGGCGATTCAGGCTTGCAAATTGGGGAAGCGCGTGGCCATGGTGGAACGCAAGCGCGGCGTCGGCGGGGTGTCGGTGCACTTGGGAACGCTTCCGTCAAAGACCTTTCGTGAAGCCGTCGTCAGTCTGAAGCGGGGCACCGTGCAGCGGTCGCTGGAGGCGATCGGTGTTGATCATGTGCAGATGACCATGCCGCAGTTGCTTGACCGTGTTTCTTCGGTGATTCAGGAAGAGCAACAACTCATTCGCTCCATGTTGGTGCGTAACGGCGTGAAGATCTTTTGGGGGTTCGCTTCGTTTGTCGATGCCAACACCATCATGGTCGACAGCGCTGATGGTGATCGCACCATCACTACTGCGTTCACTTTGCTCGCTGCGGGCACTCGGCCGGTGATTCCTCCGGGATGTCCCGATCAAACGAGTGAAGAATCGCCAATCATTCTTACCAGTGATACCGTGGGAAAATTGCGGGAAATTCCTCGCAGCTTGGTGGTTGTTGGTGGCGGCGTCATTGGCGTGGAATATGCATCATTCTTTGCGTCACTTGGCACAAAGGTCACGCTTGTTGAGCGCGCCGCACGGCCGATTTCATTCATGGACCACGAAACCGTGGATGAACTCATGCATGAGATGCGCACCCACGACATGGTTTTTCGGTGCAATGAGAATGTCACGTCAATCAAGCTCATTGAGGAACCGACGCGCCGGGTGCAAGTGGAATTGGAAAGCGGCAAGCGCATTACCGCGGATGCCGCCATCATCTCTGGTGGACGTCAGGGGTGCGTGGAAGGAGTGCACCTGGAGTGCGCTGGTCTGGCGGCCGATGAGCGCGGACGAATCACAGTGGATGAGTACTACCGAACCACCACGCCATCAGTCTTTGCTGCTGGCGACTTGATTGGATTCCCATCGCTTTCGGCCACCAGTGCTGCACAGGGTCGGATTGCTGCGTTGGCCATGTTTGGCGCGCCCGTGAGTCCGATGGGCGACAGTTATCCCGTTGGTATTTACGCTATTCCTGAGTTGAGTAGTGCGGGAGCCACCGAGCAGAAATTGAGCGCGGACAAGGTTCCATACGAAATTGGTGTGGCCAGATACAGTGAAATAGCGCGCGGGAAAATTGATCAGAACGCTGATGGATTTCTTAAATTGATCTTCCATCGCGAAACGCGCGTGTTGTTGGGCGTGCATATTCTTGGAGCGAATGCAACAGAGTTGGTGCACATTGGGCAAGCGGTGATCCGCCTGAATGGCGGACTCGACTTCTTCCTGTCCAACGTCTTCAACTATCCAACCTACGCCGAGTGCTATCGGGTGGCTGCATTGAACGCGTACAACAATATTCGCGCCAGTGCTGGTGAGTGAAGAGCGTTACTTGGGGGGCCGGCCGCGTCCGATCATGCCCTTACCAAATTTGCGCTCAATGGCGTCGGCTACGCGGTCGACGGTGCGGTCGCGTTCCGCATTCGGATCGGCGAAGAGTGACGCGGATGTTTCATCGCCAGCTGCAGTGCATTCCAGCCGGACGCCTATCAATCGCACGGCAACGAATTCGCGTGCAGCCCATCGCGTGAATAGTTCTTTTGCTGCAGCAAGAATCACTAAGGTGCGATCGGTATCAGCATCAAGCGTGGTGCTGCGGGTGATGGTCTCAAAGTCACCGAAGCGAATCTTGATGGTGATCCTGCGAGTAGTGCTTGCGCCGTTGCGGAGGCGGCGCGCCGCACTTTCCACAAGAAATTGCAGGGTTTCTAGTATGGATTCCGGGTCAAGAACGTCTTCCGCAAAGGTGGTTTCATGACCTATTCCCTTGCGATCGTGCTCGGTCTCTACCGAGCGGTTGTCAACGCCGCGCGCGCGCAGTTGCGTTTCTATGGCATGGCTGCCAAGGCGCGTCAGTACCTCATGCTCAGGCATTCGCTGGAGATCACCGAAGGTGAAGACGTTGGCGGCATGAAATCGTGGCAGTGACTTTGGTCCGATGCCCCACATGCGTTCGATGCCGATCGGTGCCAGCCAACTGGCCAAGAGGGTGGAGTCCAGTAGGGGCGCTTCGGTGATTCCATCCGGCTTATTCATATCGGTCGCAAGTTTGGCAACAAACTTGTTTGGACCGACGCCAACACTGACAGTGAGGCCAAGTTCGGCACGCGTTGCGGCGCGGATGGCGCGCGCAATGGTCACGCCATCGCCGTGCAGCAATCGGCTGCCGGTCACATCAAGGAACGCTTCGTCAACACTCAATGCCTCAAGCAGCGGCGAGTACCGCCCCAGAATTTCCATGAAGCGATCGCTTAGTTCCGAGTATCTATCGAAACGAGGTGTGGCAACCACCGCGTGCGGGCATAGCGCCAAGGCACGCATCATCGGCATGGCGCTGCGGCATCCAAAGCGGCGCGCCTCGTAACTTGCGGTGGCCACCACGCTTCGCCCGGAGCGTCCGCCCACCAGGACTGGCTTGCCACGCATTTCTGGGTGGTCAAGTTGCTCAACCGATGCAAAAAACGCATCAAGATCGGCGTGAAGAATCGTGGTCGGTACGGTCATCGTGCAACACCGTACTTCCATCGGGGTACGCTTGGAATATGCATTCCGCGATTGTCATTGCTGACGCCGTCTCGCCCGTCCTTGAGTCCTTTGGCCGGCTGCACCCAATCATGGTTCACCTGCCGCTGGGGTTGGTGTTTGCGGCCGTGGTGGTGGAGGCAGCGCGCTTCGTTCAGCGGCGGCCGAGCCTCTCCGCTTTCACGCCGATAGCGCTGGGGCTCGCTGCACTTGGCGCGGTAGTAGCCAGTGGCACAGGCTGGTTCTTCTCCGAGAGCGAGGCGGAAACTAGTTCGCTGTTTTGGCACCGTTGGTTAGGTATTACCTGCGCGATTGTTCTCATTGCCGTCGCGTGGATGGCCATCCGTGCGGCTCGCCTCACGGCGAATGCGGCGCAGATCACCCCGATCGCGCGCGGAGTCTTGCTAGCAGCCGCGTTGCTGGTCGGCTGGGTCGGACACCTTGGTGGCGACATGGTGTGGGGCGAGAACTATGTGCTGGAGCCAATCTTGAAAGCATGGAACGGCGGCTCGCCGAGCGCTGATGGGACCACTGGTGATGACGCTGTGGGAAGCGGCGCCACTGCCGCGAACGCCACCGGTAACGGCGATTCCGATACCGACAAAATGGCCTTCTACACCTCGAACGTTCTCCCAATTCTCCAAGATCGCTGCTACGAGTGCCACGGCAACGGGAAGCACAAAGCCGGTCTCTCGATGGATGTGCGATCGTCATTGGTTTCGCGTGATTCGGACGGGATCTGGATTGTGCAGCCTGGCGACCCCGCGCACAGCCTGATGATTGAGCGATGCCTCTTGCCAGCAGAAGATGACGAGGCCATGCCACCAAAGGGCGATCGCTTGAAAGCAACTGAACTGGAAGCTCTGCGAACATGGATTGCCGCCGGAGCAGTGATGCCAGCAACGAGCGGCGCCATCGCAGCAAATGGATCGAGCGGAGTCCGCGGGGCACCGGTGCCTGATTCCACGGCCGATCGCCGTGGTCCGGCCAGCGCCTCGAAGAGCCGTTCCGCTGGCTTGCCGGCGCTCTCCGATGCGCAGGTCGCCGAGGCGGCAGCGCTGCGCGGAAAGGGAATCAACGCGGTTCCGATCTCCGTTGGAGCATCGACCTTGTCAGTGAGCATTCCGGGCGGAAAGGGTGTTGGCGATGCAGACATCTCCGCGCTCATTCCAATTGCTGCGCAGATTGAAGAGCTCTCGTTTGCGCGCGCGTCGGTGTCCGACGCGGGCATGATGCAGATGCCGTCCATGCCGTTTGTGCGCTCGGTACGCGTCGACAACACAGCGCTGACGGACGTTGGAATCACTGTCTTGTTGTCGCGCACGCTGGAAGTAGAAACGGTGAACCTGGTGAGTTCCGGTGCCACCGATGGTGTGTTTATTGTGCTCGCCAAGTTGCCGCGCCTGCAGCGCGTGTACGTGTTCGACACACAAGTCACTGCACAAGGCATTGATCGATTCCGCGCCACTCACCCGGGCGTGGACATTGTGGTTGGATCTGCATTGCCGGGCACGACGGGCACAGAAGGTCCGCCAGTTGGGCCATAACGGCGATTTGCGTGTAAATGTCGACGAGTAGAAGGTTTCGTTCGCAACCGTGGCTGTGTTCGTAGGTAATTTATGAACCTATGGAAAACACGCGCCGATCGTTTTTGACCACTGCTGCTGCAATCGGCGCCGCTGGTTTCGCGGCGTCTATCCCGGGCTGTACATTCGGGAGTTCGCAGGCTGGTGGTAGCGCTGCGCCCGTCACGCCACCGGTTGCTCCGGCAGCAACCCCGGGCGCCATGGTGGTTGGCTCTGGTTCCGCCCGCTTTGAAGTGCACCACGACTGGTTGGTGCCGCCTCCCGGTGGCGCAGCGTTCGGCGACACGCATGGTGCTGCGCAAGATTCCAAAGGAAATATCTACATTGCACACACGGTGCATCCATCAAGCACCTTGAAGGATGCGGTGTACGTGTATTCCTCCGATGGCAAGTTCATCCGGAGCTTTGGCAAGGAATTCGCGGGCGGCGCGCATGGTCTTGACCTGCATGCAGAAGACGGCGCGGAGTTCCTGTACCACTGCGATACGGGTCGACGCATGGTGGTGAAGACGGACTTGAACGGCAAAGTGCTCTGGGAAGCCGGCTGCCCCATGGCAAGCGGCGTGTATGCGTCCGCTGACAAGTGGTGCCCAACCAATGTGGCGTTCGGTCCGGATGGAACAGTGTTTGTTGGCGACGGCTACGGAGGCAGTTTCGTCCACGCGTTCTCCAAGGATGGCAACTGGAAGAAGATCATTGCGCGCCCCGGCCAAGACCCGGGCCAGGTGGCGTGCCCGCACGGCATCTATGTTGACTTGCGCGGCACCAATTTCACGCGTGAGCCAGCGTTGGTGGTGGCCGACCGTGGCAATCGACGCATTCAGTACCTGTCATTGGACGGAACGCACCTGGGATTTGTGACCAACGCCATGCGCCAACCCTGTGACATGAAGGTTCGCGGCGACCGCATGCTGGTCCCTGATCTGGACAGCGTTGTGACGATTCTGGACTCCAAGAATGAGCTCATTGTCCAGCTCTGCGATGGCAACCCAAGCTCCCTCCGCGGCGCTTCGCGCGACCAGTTCATTCCTGGCAAGTTTGTGCACCCGCATGACGCCATTTGGCTGGCCAATGGCGACATCTTGGTGGCAGAGTGGGTGCCGATTGGCCGAGTGACGCTTCTGCGCGCCGTTTCTTGATCCTTTCGTGGCGTTGCGTGATCCCTGCTGGCTTCTTTGAGCCCGTCTGGATGTCTCATGAGCACGTCCGGACGTCGCATGAGCCCCTCCCCGGGCGTTGCAAGAGCTCGTCGCGGCGCTGTACAGCCCGTACAGGCGGACAGACACGAATAAACGGCATTGAGCGCGCGTGACCCGCTGATTCTCGGCCTTATCACGTCAATCATTTCTGCGAAGTCACTTGCAGCCGTCAGTGTTGCATTCGATTGTCCACGTGAGTCCGGCGGCCTTTGGGTCGGGACTCGGTGAGGGCTCCGTGCTTTGCGGAGATCGCTTTGGACCCGCCGATGTAGAAGGCGGCGGGTAGGCAACAAAGCCGGATGGCTGCGGATTCGCGCCGTCCGGCCGTTGCCATTTTTGCTCGCTCGTGTGCGATCGCTCGTGCGCGATCGTTCACTGATTTGGTCGTGGAGATGATCGCCCTGCGGACAAACACCATTCGGTAAACATGGTGACCGCTGGTGTCACCGTCATCCCCACAGTTCTGCGGTAGGCAGCTTGTTCACGCGCTGCCCCAAGCTCCTGACCGAAGATTGACCCGATGACGGAGGCGCGCTCGCGTTCCCGAGTCACCACTACCGCAATCGCCGACTCCATCGCCTGGCTCACTTCGGTTGCATGTGGTAGCGCTTGACCTTCCGAAACCTGCATATCGGGTTGATACGCATTTCCGACCATGGCACGGTAATTATCCAATTCTTGCCCAGCAGCGATGCAGATTGCGCGGTCGGTGGAGGCGCGATCCGATTCGACGTCCGTGCTTGACATTCCGTCTCCAGGATCTCCTGCGGAGCGCTCCAGTGCCCGCGCCGCCCGTTGCGATTTCTGCAGCGCAGCGATCGCCGCATGTGCGTACACATCCCAACCAGCGCGCATGAACGCTACGGCGTCATCACTCGCTAAACCATGGATTGCAATGGATACGGTGTCGTCCGCAAATTTTTTGCAATAGGTACGCGGCTCCGGAACACGCGCTCCATCGCGGAATGCACCCGCCAAGAGGACCCGCGCATCGCGTGCAACGGCACACGCGCGTGCGTCGTCCACGGTGCGCAATTCATCGCGGTGATCCGTACAGGCGCGGCAAAGATTCCCCAACATGGTGGCCAGTATGTGCTGATCACGCACCGTAGCAATGACCACTGCCTGCACTTGGTCATAGAGGACACGCGCGCCACTTGGGAGTGATGAGGCATCGCAAGGAACAGTCGCCATGTTGGACCCACTGGCGGAATCATTGCTGCGTGGTTCGTCTCCGTCTTCCCAGAGTTCATCACGGCCATCGTCCACCGTATCGGTCGGCGCCAATTCCTCTGGCATGACGCCACCGAAATTCGATAGAAGTAGTGCAAATCGCAAATGTCCAGCAGAGTGCCAGCGCTGCACAGCACTCACCGCGTCGTGATGCCCGATATCGGGAAGCCAGCGGGCCGCCAGAATTTCATCGCACGCGTGCTCCATCCCCACATCAAGCATGTGCACGGCGGCCAGCTCCCATTCCGCCATTCGCTGTGCATACGGAGCACCACAACTTGCATGTTGCGCATCAATTACTGCAAGTATGCGCGCTACGTCACTGTTTGCTGTATTGGCGATGGCCGCAGCGATTTGCGCGTTCAGCGCGGCATGTGCGGTTGCAGTTTCCGCGAGTCGTCTATCGCGCTCCGCGCACCACACATCGGGATCAGATGCATTACTCAGCCGCACCGATACGAATTCCGCCCATGCACGACGTGTTCCCCCGACAGTGAGCACCATGCGATCCGGCACCGAGGCGTTACTGCTTGCAACACGGTCGCGCATTGGGTCTGCAGTACGGAACGAAATCTCAATACGCGCACCTGCAGCGAACTGCACAACTTCCGACTGTGGTCGGTGTGGCGTACGTCCATTCTCCACGCCATCGACCTCGGTGACCAATTCCACTCCTTGCTCAAAGTGATGCACCAGGCGGACTGGTTCTTGTTCGATGACCACTGATTGCAATTCATCGTCCCGCCAAGTCCACCGCTCGGAACGAACGAGCGATCCATCGCCACGCTGGATGACGCGCGTGCGCACGTTTGGGCTTGAGTCAGCAGCACCAGCACTCGGCGATGCACTCTGCGTAGTGACCGCGCCATCTTTTGCCCGCACGAGCCGGAGCGCGTCGAACGCGGCATAGATATCGGGCGGGTTATTGAAGAGTGGATTCGGCGCCCACGATTCAGCGTGGGCTGCCCCTCGATCGTCCTGCAGTCGTGCACCGGAGGAATTCAGCCACACATCAAGCCCCTCAAGGGCGAGCGGAAAGTCGATCCGTACCGGTTCGGCCAGCGGAATCCGCCACCAACTGCGCGCATGAAGTGCGGGGCCGGCGTTGTCCCACGTTGCGTCCAATGTCCAGGCAATCATCGGTGGGGCATCAGTTCCCACCCAGGTTTCCGATCCAGTGCGCACGTCAACGTGCAGTGCCTGCTGCTCGGCAGTCGTTCCAGACTCTGTGCCTGCACTCGACCCAGCCGCCCGTTGCGTGGGCACCCACGCCGCCAATGCGCGCCGCGCACGCTCGGCGCCATCCGGGTGTGACCACTGCGCCGTCACGGACGCATCGCGCCATTCGGTACGGAGTGATCTCAGGAGGTCCACTCCTTGCGAGCCATCTGCCAGTGACCCCATCGCATCGCGAATCAAGTGAAGCGGCGCGAACGCCCAGTCGACGGTGGCCTTATGCGCAAGCAATCCACTCCAGTTACGACCAGTTTCTTGCTGTTGCAGCTGATCTTTGAACTGCTGCAAGAGGCGATGTTGTTCAGCCGCCATCTGCGCCGTCATTGCGCGCGCCCGATCCACGGCCTCATCCTGCCCGAACACTCGAGCTCCCAGAGCCAATCCACTCATCGTCCCCACCATCGCCCAGACCAGCGCGCGTACGCGCCGCTTCACGTTTTGATTCATGATGTGTTTCCCCTCACACTCTGCGGTTTTGCGCTGTGTGTTGCGCTTGACAAGACCATTTCATCAACGCGCCGACAGCCCAACAATCGCCAGCGCCGACATGCTTGTTGAGCCATTTTCATCCACTGACATAGCGCCGCTTGCGATCGCCCATCCGTTCGATCGAAAGTCAATCGGTCGGTTGGTAAACGCGCAATACGAACGATCAGGTGTAACTACGTAGGCGGCAGTTCCGGAGACACTTCCAGGGCCGTCCAGTTTCCAGTCCACCTTTTTGGAAATCTTGCCGTCGATACCAACACTGTCGTCGGCAATGGCGAACCCAAAATCGCCGTCGACCACCACGGTGTGGCTGTAACTGCTGTAGCCAACATTGCCACGAACGGTCTTATCAACAATGTCTGCGCTGGCACGACCCACCGAACTGCACGCTCCCGCCGCAGTTGCCGACCCGCTTGCCGTGCAGCCAATACTGGGTGAACACGTCAGAGAAAGTTCAAGCATGGCGCCGCCCATCGCGGCGATGGTGACAAGCCGCGGGCAGGGGATCCCAGTGCCCACCCATTGTTCGCGCGCGAGGGTTGCTTGACGCGCCATGGCGCGTTTGGTGATCGAGCCCGCGTGCCACCACGAACTGTATCCAGACATATCCACCGCGGCCTCCACGTGCTCGGGTTGCGCGATCTCCGACAATTGCCATCGCCAAAAAACCGAGTTGCTGGACTCGCTGATTGGGCTCATGGTGAGTGGCTTCCCTGGTGAGAGCGAGACGGATACTGGCGCCCGTGTCCACCAACCATTGCTACATGCGCAATCACATATGGAGACGATGCCGCCCATTCCACCGGTACCGGTTGGATCCTCCCCGCACAGTCGCTCCAACATGGTGGGGCATGGATCAGTCACCGACGCCTCACACGGCGGGTTCGCTAGCAGCCGCAGCGCCGCCTGGTTGCCTGCATCATCACTCTGGACGCGTGGCACCTCCGTCACCGCCTGTGTGGCGCCCCAACCCTGCGAATACACCATGCAACACCCAATGATGGCCACTACTCCAACTCCGCCAATCACATTCATTTCAGTTCTCATATCCCCAATCCTTTCCGGCCGCTCCCTGCGATAGCGGCCATGTGCCCTGAAGGCGTGGGCAAAGTAAAGGCAGTTGCGGTTTCGCCGCCGACACGCCGCCCTTTTTCTTGCATCCACAATAAAATTTGCGCCGTACCATGACGTGCGTCATGCTCCGGTAGCTCAACTGGATAGAGCAGCCGCCTTCTAAGCGGCAGGTTGAGGGTTCGAGTCCCGCCCGGAGCGCTTCACGCGCCGCTGCAAACCATGCGCATCATTGCGTCTCCCATCTACCGGGCGTTTCCAGAGCTGGACGGCTTCACCGACGAGCAGTGCAGGAACTACCTGCGGCAGGTGTACGGTGGGGTGCTGGCGCGGGTGGCCGTCGGTCTCGTCTCGCTGGTGCTCGGGGTGGGGGTGGCCTTCGCGGTGGGATGGGTCTGCGTGTCGGTTGCCAGCGCGAACCCCGGGCGGACCTCCATCGTGGGAGTGTTCGCCCTCGCCGCCGTGACTGCAGCGTTCGGGTTCGGCACGCTGATCTCGCGCGACGTCCTGCTGCGCCTGTTGGTGCGCCGGGTGCTCCGCGAGGTCGGGCTTTGCCCGTCCTGCGACTACAGCGCCATGGGCCTACTGGTGTCCGTTGACTTTGCGGTGACGTGCCCGGAGTGCGGCAACGGCATCGACCTTGCCAGCTACCGTGAGCATTGCGTGCCCGGCATCGACGGCGCCTTGCGCTTCATGCCTCCGCCGGGCATGTTGAGCGATCAGCGCCGGTTCTTGACGGCGAAGCGCCGGCGTGCCATCGTGCAGACCGCGCGCCGGATCACGGTGGTCGTTGCGCTCATCGTCGGCCTCGCGGTGCTGCCCGTGGTCGCGCTGGTTCTCGCCGAGTCGTGGTCGGCGCGTTCGGACCAGGCCGCGCGGTCCACGCCCGAGGAGCGCGACGCCCTGTTGCTCCCGGAGGGAATGCAGCCGTCCGGCGAGTCGATCTCCGTGCAGCTTGGTGCGATCGTCCTCTGGCAGCCGGAGGAGCTCCGTGCCATCAATGCGCGCGCGCGCGACCGCTTCGAGCGGAACATCCGATGGGGCGTTCCTTCCATCGGCAGCGGGGGCGGGTCAGAGACCGCGGCGAAAGACCTGGATTCGCTGCAGATCGGCGGCACCGCCGTCACCGGGATAGCCATGATCGCCGATCGGATCGCCGAAGGTAGCGCGGCGCCGCTGCGGTCTCCCGCAGTCACCACTCACTACAAGGAATGGATCCGTTGCTTTGCGGTTCCCAAGCTGTGGCAACTTGCCGACGTCGCGATGGCGGCGGCCATCGAGCGCCGCGACGGTCCGGCTTTCGCGCGCGCGCTCGAGTGGTACCTGGCCGCGCGGCGCATCTACGCCAACATGCCGCCGTTCATGGTCTTGGAAGATCCTCGCGGGGCTGCAATCGTCCGCGTCACCGCCGAGGCCCTGCGCGCCGATGGCGGTGGCGAACTGGCGATCGCGCTTGAGGCCGCCATCCGCCGGCAGTCCGTGCGCCCCTCGATGGAGGCAATGAAGGCCGAGATCGTGGATTGGGAGGTTGACTTGCTGGCAGCGTGGTTCACGAATCCGCTTGGCGTGGTGTGGCCGCTGTGGTCCGATCCGCCGACGAAGGTGTATGCCGAAAACATGGGCATCCGCTGGGTCGGGCTCTACTGGCCGCAGCGGCAGGCGATCCGTGCGCATGCGGGAGCCCTGTTCGAGGAGCTCATGGCCGACCCTTCGGACCGAAATCAGCAGAAGGAATCGGCCGCCGTGTTCGCGCTTGCCGCCGCCGGCCCCATCGTGGGCCATCCATACTCGGGAATCAACGGGTTCCACTCCACATTGCGTGACCTGCGCGGTGCACTCCTGGAGCGTGCACTCGCGACCGTTGTCGCCATCGAGCGGTTCCGGCGCTCGGAAGGCCGCTTGCCAAACTCGCTGGATGAACTTCGGCCACGGTTCGTCGATGCCGTGCCGAAGGATCCGTGGCGGAAGGGACCGTTCGTCTACCGCGTGCTGCCGGCGGACCCGGCCGCGGCGTGGCATCCGGGCTACACGCTGTGGTCGGTCGGTGCCAACGGATCGGATGATGACGGTAACCTGGACTTGGATGTGGAGCTCGTCCTAGCGCCGCCGTGGCTGGACCCATCCGCCGCCTCGCCCGCCGATCCTGACGCCACCCTCGGAAACTGACCCCGCGTCAACTCGATCGCTATGTTTCTCAGGATGCGCGCGCGTCGATACTCCGGGCTGGCATGACGCGGCGCCGGAACGATCACGCGCAGCGGCAACGTACCCATGGCAAGCGCATGCTTCACCCCGCGTCGCAACACCGCGGGTGAACATTCGGCGAGTCCCCAACCCGCCGGCACCTCGCGCGACTTCACCACGCCGGTGGCTGCAAGGATCCACAACTCGTCTGCCAGTCGCCACCGCGCAATGAGATTGAATTTCGTTTGCCCGTGCATGCGCTCTTCAATTTTGGCAAGTTGCCCCAGTACGCGGCGATAGGGGAGCAACCGACTTCGACTGAAATCCCAACTGGCGTGCTCCTCAAACAGCGCGCCTGCAGAGTTGCGCAGGTGCGGCTCATGCACAGGAATCAGTTCAGATTCAATCTCCGCTTTGCGCGCAAGAAGTCGATCGCGCTCCGCAAGCAAATCATCAACACGAAGCCCGTCGCGCATGAAATCAGCGCGCGATGCCTTGCACTCCACCACAACGGTGCGTGGCGAACGCAGCGCGTCACCTGCGCGTTCGGCGGCAAAGATGTTGGCATGCGCGGCCGGGTCCGCGCCGAGGCGCCAGTCATGTTCCGCCCACCCCGCGGCGTCCACGCGAAAGCGCGCGATCGGGCAGGGCACTTCGTGCGCCACGGCGCGGCATCCCATCGAGATCAGCCACGCTGACGCGAGTTCTTTCAGTCCGAGGTGTTCGCGTGTTTCCACGGTGCGTGCCGCGCCGTCAGGCGGAGTCGCGGGTCACGACGCGATGCATCTCGCGCTCGCCACGACCGCGCAGTGGATAGTCCTTGCGGAGCGGATGCCCCGGAAAATCCTTCCACATCAAAATGCGACGCAGATCGGGGTGCCCCTTGAAGCGAATGCCGAACATGTCGAACACTTCACGCTCAAGCCACTCCGCTGCCGGCCATACATCGGTCACGGTGTCGACCACCAGTTCCGGATCAGGTTCGATGCCCGCGGTATCGACGGACGGATCAAGATAAGTCTTGAGCCGCAAGCGCTGGTCCTTGGAGTAACTGTTCAAGCACCACACCACCGCGAATCGTCCCGGCTGCGGCGATGGATAGTTCAGGTAGTCAACCGCGGTCACATCCGCGCAGAATTCATAAGAGCACTGCGGATCATCGCGCAGGTGACGGCAGACCTCTTTGATGCGGTCCTTGGGAACGATCACCGTGGTCTGGCCGCGGAATTCAGCGGCAAGGAACTTGATGTCCGGGAAGGCCGCTTTGAGGACGGGTAGCGTCGGATGATCGAGCTTCATGGGAGGCAAAGTTTAGCCACAAAGGCGACCGCGGTGAACGGCTGCAATTTAATTAGGGACAGTGGTGAACGGCACCTATTTAGTGGCGGAAGTGCCGTGAGCCGGTGAGGAGGCAGGTGATGCCGCGCGCGTTGCAGAGGTCAAACGTGTCTTGGTCACGCCTGCTTCCACCGGGGTGAACGATGCAGCGCACCCCCGCGTCCGCAAGCAGCGTGGGCCCGTCAGCGAAGGGGAAGAATGCATCACTCGCCGCCACGGCCACCGTCCCTGCAGCGGCTGCTGCCAGTTTGGCGTGGGCCTTCTCCACCGCGTTGCGACAACTGGCCACACGATCCATTTGCCCAGCACCCGCGCCGAACAATGTTCCGTTGGCACCGATGCACACGGCGTTCGACTTCAAGTGCTTGGCCACCGCAAACATCAGCGCTGCGTCTGCAAGCGTTGCGGCGCTGGGCACCGGTCCCGCTGCATGCGTGAATTGCGCCGCATCAATGCGATGAACGTCGCGCTCTTGCACCAACATTCCTCCAGGAATGCTGCGCCAGGTCAGGGCTTGGTTGAGCGCTGGGCTGGCATGACACGTGGCAAGGAGGCGCGCATTCTTCCATCGCGCCTGCAGTGTTTCCAGTGCCTTCGGTTCATAGCCCGGTGCAATCACCACTTCAAGGAATCGCTCGCCGGTTGCCATCGCTTCGGCGGTCGCCACATCCACGGTGCTGCTGAAGGCCACAATGCCACCAAATGCAGCCATGGGATCACCGCTCCATGCGTGCTCGAATGCCGCAAGCACCGAATCAGCGATCGCTGCGCCACACGGATTCGTGTGCTTGATCACCGCACAGGCAGTGCAGTTGGGGCGCTGCGCATGCAGGTCTTGCACCAATTCCAAAGCTGCCGCGGCGTCCAGCAAATTGTTGTACGAAAGCGGCTTGCCATGCAAGAGCTGCGCGCCCACCACGCTTGGACCGGTGAACGAACGATCCGCGTACACCGCGCCGCGTTGGTGCGGATTTTCACCGTAACGAAGTTCATCAGTGAGTTCGAGTCGAATGTTCGCTTGGTGCGGGAATAGGGGCGCAGCGTCTGAGGCGGTGGATGCGGCCTCTGCATGCGCAAAGCCCGCAGTACTCATCCAGCGCGCGATCGCTCCGTCGTATTCCGCAGTTCGTGCAAAGACTGCTTGCGCACATTCGCGGCGCAGCGCCATGGTGGTGGCGCCGTCGTTGGCGCGCATCTCGCCAATGACGCGTGGGTACTGCGCACCATCAGTGACGACCGTCACGCTCTCGAAATTCTTTGCCGCACTTCGCAGCATCGATGGTCCGCCAATATCAATGTTCTCAATGGCGTCATGCTCTGCAATGCCCGGTTTGGCAACCGTTGCTTCGAACGGGTAGAGATTGACGCAGACAAGATCGATCGGCGCAATCCCGTGCGCGGTCATGGCCGCCATGTGTTCTGAATTGTTGCGTACGCCGAGCAGTCCGCCGTGCACTTTGGGATGCAGCGTCTTGACGCGTCCATCCATCATCTCTGGAAATCCAGTGACGCTTTCGATGGGCACTACGGCAATACCAGCTTTGGCCAGCGCCGCAGCAGTGCCGCCGGTGGAAATGATTTCAACGCCCATCTCCGCCAATTCACGGGCGAATTCCACGAGCCCTGATTTGTCGCTCACGGAAATCAGAGCACGGCGGATGCGGATGTGTTCAGCCACGATGCGATCAGCCCGGGCGCTTAGATGATGCGCCGCCAACAGCCGGGGCAACGATGGTGGTTCGAGCAGATGCTGGCTCGGCGTTCTTCGCATCGCCGCCAGTGTTGCTCGGCTTGCGAGTGAGTGACTCCAAGCGCTCCACGGCTCCATCCTTGGCCGCGATGAAGACATCGCCGTCAATCATCGGGGAGAACTGGATGGCTTCCACCTTGGGCAGAATCACTTGGTGGACGATGCGGCCAGTGCCCACATCAACGGCACTCAGCGTGTGTGTGGATCGATCCCAAGCCATGACATTGGTGTCGATGCGACCAATGATGTTGCCGGGAGCCTTGCTCTTCCACAGGACCTCGCCGTCGGGCTTGTTGTCGGGGAGCGGGGTGAAACTCACCAGGCCCTCGCCGGGGATCTGCAGATACAGACCATCAGCGATACGAACCGGTGGATTCCGCAACGAGGTCTGCGTGAAGTACTGCCACAGAACGCGACCGCGCATCTGGTCGAACGCCCACAGGCTTTGATCGTGGCTGGCTACGTAGCACGCCTGAGAATCAGTAGCGATTGGCGTTTCCACGCCTGCTGACAATTTGCGAGACCAACGGATTCCTGCCGACGGCGCATCCATCGCCAAGACGGTTCCATTGGTGGAACCAACGATGGCAATGTCGCCCGCAATAGTCACCGGAGCGACCACATGGCCACCAAGCGTGGTCGCCCGCCAGTTGTAGCCGGTGGCGTACAGGAACCAACTTGATAGTCCGGTGTTGGTTCCGTAGATCATGGTCTGGCCATAGATCGCGGGAACGTTTGAAGGCAGCTGCGAGAAGCGGGTTCGCTTCAAGAGGTTGCCGGTGGCTGCATCCATGATCACTGAGCCAAGCTCGGTGACTACATACACGTTGTCATTGCGTTCAGTTGGCAGGTACTCCAACGCCAGCATGCGTTCGATGCCCTGGAAAGTTGAGCTGCGCCAGACGGTTTCGCCGTTGTCGCGGCGCAAGCGGACGATGCTGCCGCTGCTGTCGCCAAACCAGACGCTGTCTGGGGAGGCGTTCACGATGTGCAGGACGGCATCCCGGGTGACAAGTGGCTCGGTCTGCCAGACGATGCGAAGTCCGAATTCGTCCGCGGAGGCTGGTCCGCACACGTAGCGAGCTTCTAAGGAGGCCATCGCTTCCTTGCGAGTGTCGGCGCTGGACTTGGCTGGGGCGGCAGTAGTGACGGTCGTCGTCGCAGGTGCCGCTGGCTTTGCTGATTGTGCGTAGGCAGCGGACGCAATCAGTGCGGCACCGCATGCGGCGCTCGTGACGAGTCGTGCAAACTTGGCGCCAGCAGGCACTCGGCGGACCGAAGGCATCGTGTGGTCAATCATCGCGTCTGGGGCTCCTGGGTCCGCGAACGGGGGCGCAGAAACAGCGCTCCGATCGCGAATCGGGAAGTATACGGATGCTTTCGCGCATTCGTTCCATTGGATCGGTCAGACATGTTGGTTCAGGAGGGAGTTGTCCAAAAAGCCCTAAAAAGAAACTCGGCCGCGCCCTTTTCTAGAGTTCGCGGCCGGTCTCCCTTTCCCTTCAATCCCTCGCACCCAGTCTGGTAGCACTTGTGGCGGACGCTCTTTTCGGAGCGAACGAAACACGAGAGTTCCCTTTTCCCAGTGTCCCTTAGCAGTTTGATTCGGGCCCTTATTCCCAATTCAAACAAACCTCAGACCACCAGAGTGGTTGCTGGCCCTTTCACGGCTCCCTTCTTCCGAAGAAAGGGTTATGAAGAGTATGCACCGAAATTTCCCCGTTGCAAGTCGGCGGCCGCGTCTTTTCGCAGAAATCCCCACAGATTGACCGGAGAGTCCGGTAAAGGCTTACCTCCCGCAGCAACCGCAATCCTGTGAACCCTCCATCTATCCTAAATTTGTGCCTGCAACGATCCGGTCAAACCTGCAACGTGGTGCCGTCCGAGTGATGAACGTCGCCGCCTTGGCGCTGTTCGCAGTGTTGCTTGGCGCGAGCAGTGTTCCGCAACAGGCAGTTGGAACATGGTGGGACCGCACCGCACCGGCACTTGGGAAAAAACTTCCCAACAGTCGCTACTACACCATTCGCAGTGACTTGGGGTCTGCGCAGACCAAGCAGTACGCGGATCACCTTGACACCATGTACGGCGAGTTCACCAAGCAACTCATCGCGCAGTCAGGCCTTCGCAAGCGCTCGCCTGAGTATCCGAATGTTCTGATCTTTGCCAAGCAGCAGGATTACCTCGACACGTTGCGCACCCAGTACGGGATCAATGGCACTGGTTCGGGCGGAATGTTCTTTGTGAGTCCACGCGGGGCGGGCTTGGCCTTTTGGGTGGAAGGACTTCCCAAGCAACGCGTGGAGCATGTGATTCAGCACGAAGGGTTCCATCAGTTTGCATACGCATTCTTTGGCAATGAAATGCCGCCGTGGCTCAACGAAGGTCTCGCAGAGTTTTTCGGCGAGTCGGTCGTAGAAGGCGCATCGGTCATCATTGGCCAAGCGAGCCCACAAGTGGTGGATCAAGTGCGCAAGGCTGTCAATCAAGAGAAATACATTCCATTCATGGATCTCCTGCAGATGGATGATCAGCGCTGGAATGGCAATGTCCGTAACGGCAACGCAGGCTTGCAATACATGCAAAGTTGGTCGATGGTGCAATTTCTGGTCTATGGCGAAGATGGCAAGTACGGCACTTCGTTCACTGCCATGTTGAAGCTGTTGAATGACGGCACCAAGCCGTTCGACGCGATGCGCAAGGCGTTTTCATTGGCAGCAGAGGCAGACGTCCTGCGCTTTGAAGCACGATGGAAGGAGTACGCCAAGGTTGCCAAGCCCGGCGCATACGTGGCTGCCCGTGGGCGATTGGAGTTCTTGGCCGAAGGCTTGCGCGACGTTTGGTCAAAGGGCGGTCGCCCCAAGGACCTTGCGGAGTTACGCGTTGCAATGCGCGAGGCAAAGTTTCAGTACACCAGCAGTTCGCATGGCTACGTGACGAAACTGGATGCTGCCGACGACGCCAACTTTGCTGTTCCTGATGACGAGGTGAATACCAAGCCAGTCACCATCGAACTGGTTGCGAACAAGCCGCCGAAGGGTACGAAGGCAAAGAAGCTTGAAGAGCAATCACCCATGCCGCCCATGTTGCGCACCCGAAACCTGCGCCCCAACGATGTGGGAATTTCCTGGTACCGCGGCACCACTGATCCCACGCAGTTGAATTACGACATTGTGGTGAACTAGCAGTAACGGCTTGGATCTACCGATCGTTTGGAAAGTTCCACTGCTCGCCTGGCGTGTAGGCCAGTAGCTCGTACAACTCTTTGCGCGTCTGCATGCGCGGCAAGCTTTCACGCACGCTGCCATCGCGCTTGAGCGCGGCCAGCCCGCGGGTCACTTCGCCCATGGCGAGCCGCATCATGCTGAGCGGGTAAATCACTACTTGGTATCCAAGTTCCTGGAATCGTTCCGCGGAGATGTCCGCGGTCTTGCCGAACTCGGTCATGTTGGCAAGCAGTGGACCGGGTGATGCTTTGGCAAACTCCGCAAACTCTTTTTCGGTTTGCAGACCTTCCGGGAAGATCATGTCCGCGCCTGCTTCGCGATACAAATTGGCGCGCGTGACTGCATCGCCGAAGCCAGTGACATGCACCGCATCGGTACGCGCAATGATCACAAAGTCGGGATTCACTCGGTAGCTGGCCATGGCGCGGACTTTGTCCACCATGGCAGCGGCGCTGATCAGCGCTTTGCCGTCTAAGTGACCGCAGCGCTTCGGAAAGATCTGGTCTTCGACGTGCAGTGCAGCAGCGCCGGCGCGTTCGTATTCCACCACGGTTCGTACGCAGCATTCCACTTCGCCGTAGCCGGTGTCGGCATCGGCGATGACCGGAAGCTTTGATGCATCACTGATTTCACGGATGGTGCGCGCCATTTCCGTCAGGGTGACCAACCCAATATCTGGATATCCGCACGCATTGGCGGTTGCGCCGCCAGAGATGTAACACGCTTCGAATCCAGCCTGTGCCACGGCGCGCGCGACCAATGCATTGAATGCGCCGGGAACCATGACGGTGCCGCGTTGCCATGCTTCGCGAAGTCTTCGGCCGGGATGCGGTGTCAGTGTCGTCATCGTTGTAGCTCGGGTGCAGGTGCGGCGATAGATGCTTCGTCGCCCAGTGGTTGTTCCGGATGCGGTGCGGTATTCACTGCGGGCGATTCCTTCATGAATCGATACGCGCCCTTCACGGCACCCCACGTCTGCTGGCCAGCAGCGTCGTAGCCGCGGTCCCAACTATTGAGTTCGGTGGGGGTCACCGTGACGTCGGTGGTGGCGTACTTCGCCTCGCGCAGGGCGGTGCCGCAGTCGGCACCCTTGGTGGCGCCGGTGATCTGTTGCGGACCTTGGTATGTCAGCATCATGCTGCAGCCCGGGCGAATGTCAATGATGCCGGGGTCGAGCGTATTGAAGCGCTCGGGGTTACGCCATGCACCCGCCCATGCGAGCGGCGCGCCGGGGAGTTCATAGATCACGATCTCCGCAGTGTTGTTCGGCAGGGTGATCAGGCGGTAGATGCGCTGGCGGTACGGAACGTCCTGGCTGTCGGCCATGGCTTGCTCCACATACATCCACGGCCCGTCGTTACGGTCGGTCCAGATGGGAACGATGTGGAGCCGAACGTCAAAGTAGGTGCTGTCCGCGGCGGCCTGTGCAGCGGTCGAATAGTTGCCGGGAAGCCAGGCGGTCAAGTCTTTGACGGCGTTGTCCGCGGGTGCGCGATTGGGCTCAAGCGGGCCTCCGCCAACGACGGGCGGGCCGCCGCAGCCAGCCGGCAGGAGCGCAAGGGCACCAATAACGGCAGAACTGAGCACAAAATACAGGGCGGATGGCCTCTTCATGTCGGGTTCGATGCTACCCCGGGTCGTCTTGAACTGCGTGCCCGGTTACCATCACAGATCATTCGAATCCGCTCGCATTTTTGCTATCTCGAGGTCTAAAACCATGGTCACCGCCACTCCCGCTACCCCGGTCCCAACCGCAAAGCCTGTCGACACGCGTGGACTCGCCAACCAAGTCATTGGTGAGACGAAGATCTGCGCTGTCACGCAGACTGAACTCATCTATCGCGGCTATGAGATCGCGGACCTCGCCGAGAAGGCGACCTTTGAAGGAGTTGCGCATCTGGTTCTGGTTGGCACCAAGCCAACCGACGCAGAGCTTGCAGCGTTCAGCAATGAAGTGAAGGGCATGCGCGCCGTTCAGAAGACGGTGATCGATCAATTGGCTGCCGTTGTGAAGGCTGCGCCGACTGCGCACCCAATGAGTCTCCTGCGCACGGGCGTGAGCATCCTTGGTCATCACGACGCCGAGTGTGAGTCGAACGCGCCGGATGCAGAGATGCGCAAGTCCAAGCGTCTCTTGGCGCAGATCCCAACGTTGATCGGTGCCATTCAGCGCACCATTGAGAACAAGCCGGTGCTTGAGCCAGATGCTTCGCTTGGTCATGCAGCAAATCTCATGTGGCTGATGACTGGTAAGAAGCCATCCGAGCTTGAGGCGCGCATCATGGATGTCAGCCTGATTCTCTACGCGGAGCACGATTTCAACGCCAGCACATTCACGTGCCGCTGCATTGCAAGCACGGAGAGTGACATGCACAGTGCGGTGTGCGGCGGCATCGGTGCGCTCAAGGGACCGCTGCACGGCGGCGCCAATGAGATGGCCATGGAGATGCTCAAGGATCTCGATACGGACTGCGCTGGCGGCAAGATGACCACCGATGCGTGGATGCAGCGCGCCTTTGCAGAGAAGCGCAAATTGATGGGCTTTGGCCATCGCGTCTACAAGAATGGCGATCACCGCGCGGGCATCTTGCGCCGCTGGGGTCTCAAGCTTGCGGAGCAGATGGGGCCAAGCGGCAAGAAGTGGTTCGACATGGGCGATGAAGTGCAAGCGATCATGTTGCGCGACAAGAATATTCATCCGAACGTGGACTTCCCATGCGGAATGACCTACTTCATCATGGGCATTCCGGTGCCGCAGTACACGCCGATCTTTGTGGCGGCTCGCATCACCGGTTGGTGCGCGCACATCATGGAGCAGCACCAGAACAACCGCATCATTCGTCCGCTGGCTGAGTACCAGGGCGCGATGAACCTGAAGTGGTAAGCGAGTGCCCGACCTGACCTGAGTAGGTTGTTAGAAATTTCCAAAGTATGACGAAATGCGCGATGCGGCCTGTGCCGACTCGCGCATTTCGCCATAGGCTTTCAGCCCGCCTGGAAGCACGCACTACGCACTACGCGCCATGCACCATGGGTGATGAACCACGAACCCCCACACGAGCCAGTACATGAATCCATTGCTTCAATCGATTGACTTGCGCGGACTTCTTTGCCCCAATCGCGTGTTCATGGCGCCGCTCACTCGTCAGCGCGCCAAGGATCCGGATTGCATTCCGGGCGAACTGCAAGCGGTGCACTATTCGCAGCGTGCCGCGTATGGGCTGCTGATTGCTGAAGCCACGCAGATCTCGCCAGAGGGCAAGGGCTATCCGAATACCCCTGGCATTTACAGCGCGGCGCAGGTAGCGGGGTGGAAGATCGTGACGGATCGCGTGCATGCTGCGGGCGGGCGAATCTTCTTGCAACTCTGGCATGTGGGGCGCATCAGTCATACGGCCCATCAGCCGAACGGGCAGGCGCCGGTTTCCTGTGTTGCCGCTGCTTCGCCCGCAAAGATGATGATTGTGCATGCCGACGGCACTCTTGAAGCGGTGCCTGCCAGCATGCCGCGTGCGTTGGAAACCAATGAAATGCCGCGCGTTGTTCGTGACTACGAAATTGCAGCCACGAACGCCAAGGCCGCTGGATTCGACGGAGTTGAGGTGCATGGCGCGAACGCGTACCTGATCAATCAATTCCTCTCTGGCTCACTGAATACACGTACCGATGCATGGGGCGGAAGCATTGAGAATCGCCTTCGACTATTGATGAATGCCGTGGATGCTGCGGGCGCAGCGTTTGGTTACGCCAAAGTTGGCGTGCGTCTTTCGCCAATGGGGAATGCTGCAGAACTTCCTGCTGCCCCCGATGATCGCGAATTGATGTTGCGCGCCGCGCGCGAACTTGGCGATCGCAAGTGCGCATACCTGCATCTCTTCAGTCATTACTTCGGGACACACGGATGGAACGGCCCGTTTGACCGTGCGCTGGCAGAAGGAATGAAGAAGAACTTCAATGGACCGGTCGTATTGAACGGTTACTCGCGTGATGTTGTCAGCGCTGAGCGTGACGTGCGCGAAGGTCTTGGCGATGCAGTGGCATTCGGCAAACTGGCGATCTCTAACCCGGATTTGCCGGAGCGCATTCGCGATGGCGCACCGCTTGCCGAGTGGGATGCTTCGCTGTTCTATGGCGTTGGTGGTAAGGGGTACAACGATTACCCGACGCTGGCGACAAAGTGAGCTGAATAAAGACTGTCACGGGGGTGGCAGGGAAGCCGCGCAGTCAGCGCCGCATCCACGTTCCTGTATCGATACCCCAGTCATTACCGAAGAATCCGGCTTCAATAATGCCAGCGGCGCCATCGGTGAGCATGGCTGCGCGGAATGCAATCAGGTCCGGAACGCCGACGCCGGCGCTGAAGATGGGCGTGCGCATGGCGGCGCGCATACCGCTGGCGCCCGTTGCGGCAACGACGCCCACTTGACCCTGGTCGCAATCGATGCGGGGCAGCACGAACATCGTGGCGATGTCGTCGCCCGTGTGGCGTGAAGTTGGTCCAGCGAATGATCCATTGCGAACATCAATCGATGTGCTGTCGCCGATGAGCGCGCTCCACGCCGCGTTCTGGTCATGGTTGCCGTACAGCACCACATTGCGTCCGAGGTACTGCTTGGGATCAAACGCAGTGTCCGTGAGAATTTCAAAGCGACCGTTACCGCGCACCCACCATTGATCAGCATCAAAGCGGGCCTTGGCCATGATCAGTGCGTCCGCGGCGTCGTCGCCGTTCGTTCCAACAACCGCGACGAAGCCGTGCGCATAGGCGTTCTTGAACGGTCCGCCGCGTGCGGGCTTCTTCTCATGCGTTGGCAGCGGCGCAGGCTTGGAACCGTCGCGACATCCTGGATCCAGGCTCCAAACGATGTTGTCCGCGGAGCCTTGCTCACGATGGAAACGCAGGTGCGGATTGTCCATGGTCTGCGTGACCGTGACTGCTTGATTGTCGAGCGTGACGGTGATTTGTGCAGGGGCGCTCGCCGCCGAGGAACTGGCGCTTGAATTGCCAGCACCCGCCACCGTCGCCGCTGCTCCGCTCACCGGCATCGCGATCGGCACCACTAAATCAAGCGTCTTGACGTTCACCGTGGTTCCAGCCACGGTTCGCTTCGCCACATCAAGCACCATGTCAACACTGGAAACTTCAAACGGCTTCTTCTGCTGCAAGACGCGCACCCAGCCATCGCGCTGACTGACTTGTGGCGAGACCGTCTGGAACCGTACGCGGGTCATGTCCTTCATCTCCGGCAGCGTGTGTCGGAACAGGAACTGCATAAGCGGCGCCCAGTCGACGCACTCGTTCCCCCACCAGTGACCCGCGCCGGGGCGTTCGTAATATTCAAAGTCGGGGTGACTGATGGCGGCGAGTTGCTTAAACATCTCGCGTGCTTCACTCACCGGGACGTTGTCATCAGCATCGCCGTGCAAGACGTAGACGCCTTGCTGCAGGTAGTTCTCCTTGATGCTCAGCGTGTCGCTCGCACGTCCGGCGCGGAGCAGCATGGCAGCCGCCGGATCTTCGGGGCCGCCAGCCGCCCCAGTAGCCGCGCTGCCCGCGGCGGTGGCGCCGACGTAACTGCTAAAGCTCACCCATCCCGCGCTCGGAGCAATCGCCGCGAATTCACTTGGGAAATGCGCGCCCAATTGCCACGTGCCGTGTCCGCCCATGGAATGGCCCGTGAGCCAACTGCGACGCGGATCATTCACTAGCGTTGCACGTGCGTGCGCAACTGCTTCCGTGAAATCGATGCGTCCCCAGTCCTCCCAATCGAAACCGAATGGCCGTCGATTGGTTGGACACACCACGTGCGCTTCCTTCTTGGGCGCATACGCAGCGGCCTGGCTGGTGGCTTCAACACCTGCGCCGTGCACGCTGAAGAGAATGCCAGGCTTTGCATCACCACTTGCGGTGGGAATCCCGGTGCTGGGCATCACGGCGGTTGATGGAACCACGGCGTAGTACTGCGCACTGCCGTCGATGGTGCTCATACGCGTGACCACGCGACGATCGCTGGAACTCACCGTGGTCAGTTCAATCGGTGTAGTGCCGAGCACGGTGCCATCACGCGCGGTGAGTGTCACCTGCACGGAGTGTTTGCTACCTGCGGCACCGGCGAACTGTGCGGAATATCCCGCTGGCAATGCCACCTTTTTCACAGTGAGCGCAGGCATGACATGCAGGTCCACCCATTCGTCACTGTCGATCAAGTCACTATCGACATGGATGCGCGCACCAGCGAGTGGCTGCGTTGACGCATTCACTACCACCACGCCGATCGGACCTTGAGTGTCGCGCTCGGCGATGAGTGACGGCGTCAACATGTCCAACGTAGAGATGAACGCAGCGGCTGTTGGCGGAGTCAACTTTGCAGCCAATCGACCGCGACTCACCGAGAACAAGAACTCGTTCGTGCCCGCCTTGAGTTTCACCGGCACACGCACGAATCCCCACGAATATGGATCGCCGCTGCGCGGTTCGCCGTTCACGAACACGGTGCCGTGGCCAGAAGCGTCCAACATCATCACGCGTTCGGTGGCGCTGTTGACAGTGGCGTAGATCCATCCGCCCGCGAGTGCGCTGCCTTGTTCGCCTTGAAACACCCCATCTGCATCAGCGTTGATGGCGGTCCAGGCATTGACAATCGGCTGTGGAGCGGGCGTTCGGTTCGCGGCGTTCGCTGATGTCGCAACACCCGATGCAGGTGGCGCTGCAGCGGTCCCCGCATTGGCCGTCACTGGGATGTCACCCGCCTTCGGTGTAGCGAACGTGCCAGCCACCAACTGCGCCTCAATCGGATCGCGCCGGACCAGTGAACGGGACGCGCTGCGCGGTGATGGCGATGCCAGCGCCAAGCCAGTGCGAATCACCACTTCTTCGCTGGGTGCAGCGGGCTTCGCAACGGCAACAGCCGGCGGTGCGATCGTTGGATCAGCAGCAATGGCGAAGATGGTGATGGCGGACAGAGCGCACGATGCGGTGATCGCAGTAATCATGCGGAGCAGGGTAGTCGAGCCGGGTGGCTCGTTGTGTTCACCACTGTCCGAGCAACGCGCCGAGATCATCGCCGCCGACCAGACCGTCAAGCGTCACATCGCCAAACACAAATCCGGGAACGCCAGTTTGGCCCCACGCGCCGAGCATCAAGCCGAGATCGACTCCGTTGATGAAACCATCCAAGTTGAGGTCAGCCGTGCGTCGACCGCGGGTCGCTGCTGCGTAAGCGCGCAAGATTCCGTGCCCTTCAACGAAGAGTGGATCCGGGTGCAAGCCCGCGGAATCAGAGCGCGATGCTGTTGCAAAGAGCGCTTCACGAACATCCCTGACGTCGTAGTCCGGACGCGCTTGCAAGATGCATGCGGCCGCGGCGGCGACCAGTGGAGTGCTCAAGCTGGTTCCACTCACGCCGTTGAGGCCAGTGGCGTTGGTGGAGTTCACGCTGATGGTGTTCAATCCGCATGCCAGAAGTTCGGGCTTCAATCGACCATCAGCGGTGGGTCCGCTTGATGAGAAACCAACGATCGCGCCATTGATGTCAACGGCGCCGCAGGTGAGAACGTTGAATGCATCGGCTGGGGCACCGAGCGTGCTGGTAGTTGGATTAGCGTCATGACCAGCGTTGCCGGCGGCGGTGCAGCACACCACTCCATTTGACGTTGCCACATTCACTGCAACCGTGGTGACGGCGGTGCGACCATTGAGGTTAGCCTGCGTGTACCAATCGATGTAGCCGAGTGAACTGGTAGCCACATCGGCTCCACGTGCTTCGATGAATTCAAGCCCAGCAACGTAGTAGTCCTCTTCGATGGGCGTCTCAGTGGGCACATCCTCAGTCTTGCACAAAATGAATTCCGCGTCGTATGCGGCACCGACCATGCTGCCGGGCAAGTACGCGCCCATCGTTCCAAGAATCCACGTGCCGTGCTTGTGTTGTTCGCTGTTGTCACCAACCTGAATTCCAGTGTTTCCATCGTTGTTGATGAAGTCCCACTCAGCGATCACACGCAGCGGATGCTCCGGGTTGTTGAACGCCTCATGGACGCGATTGAAACCGCTATCAAGAACACCGATCACCATGCCGGTGCCGGTGTATCCACGCGCGTGCAGGCGGGGAATTTCAATCTGTGTCAATTGCGGTTCGGCCGCGCCGTAACTGATGCTGGCAGCCCATCCTTCCGGTGGTGGCATTTCCTGTTCGTCTTGCCAACCAGCGCGACCGCGTCCAACCGCTTCCACGTGGGTGACATCCGGCAACTCGCGCAGTGCTTCGATTTGCTTTGGCGTTGCCATGGCGCTGACTGCGCACAGCCAACGACTTTGCGTGCGCAACTGAGCGCCGGTGCCGGTCACTGCGGTGGCGCGTGTTGCTGGCATTGGAACGTCGTGAACATCAAACAGTCCCGGCAATGTGCGTCGAAGCGCGCGGCGTGCGAGGGCGCGCGGCGTGAGCGCGGTGTCGGCGAGCGAGGATGGCGTGGCGCGGTTGTCCTTGAAGAACACCCACACTGGCGCTGCCGCGTCGGCGGGGCCAGCGGCAGAACCAGCAAGGCAGACCTGCAAGAGGCTGCTGACGGCGAGTGTGAGAATCGGCATACAGGTATATGGTTGCCCGGATGTGCCGCCGGGGCAAGCCAGTAATCCGAGATTGGGTCAGTTATTGGACTATTTTTCAAACGGTGGCGGGATCTACCATTCGCGCCCCATGAATATCTCTGCTTCTACGCCAGTCAAGACCATCGCCGTCATCGGAGCCGGGACCATGGGTTCCGGCATCGCGCTCACTGCCGCGCAGGCGGGCATCGCTGCGTTTCAGGTTGACCTGAGTGCCGCACAGTTGGAGAAGGCCAAGGCCTACCACGTGAAGACGCTGGCTCGTGCGGTGGAGAAGGGCAAGATGCAGCAGGCGGACGCGGACGCTGCGGCGAAGCGCATCTCATACGTTGCCACCATGTCCGAGGCGAAGAGTGCGGACTGGGCCGTTGAAGCTGCCACTGAGAACGTGGAGATCAAGAAGAAGATCTTCAAGGAGATGGCTGCCACCTTCCCAGCGCACGCGGTGCTGGCGACCAACACTTCGAGCATCAGTATCACGGATCTTGCGAGCGCTGTTGGCGCGGACGCGCACCGCGTGATCGGCATGCACTTCTTCAATCCGGTGCCGATCATGGCGCTGGTGGAAGTGATCAAGGGACTTGCGACGAGTGATGAGACAACGCAACGAACGATTGCGCTTTCGATTGCCATGGGGAAGACACCGGTGCCGGCGAATGACCGTGCGGGTTTCGTTTCCAACCGCGTGTTGATGCCCATGATCAATGAGGCGTTCTACGCATGCATGGAAGGCGTTGCCAAGCCGGAGGACATCGATCAGATCATGAAGCTCGGCTGCAATTTCCCGATGGGACCACTGCGTTTGGCTGATTTCATAGGGCTTGACGTGTGTCACGACATCATGATGGTCTTGTACCGCGAGCTTGGTGATCAGAAGTTCTTCCCGTGCCCAATGCTTCGGCAGTTGGTGCAGGCGGGTCGGCTTGGAGATAAGAGCGGTCGCGGCGTCTTTGAGTACGCAAAGAAGTAATGGCGCTCCCGGCAGACATCGATCACTTGGTGTTCACGTGCGCTGACCTTGACGCGGGCATCGCATGGGCGGAGCGCACGTTCGGTGTGCGGCCGGTGCGTGGCGGTGCGCATCCACAGTGGGGCACGCACAACGCGTTGATGTCATTGGGGCGCGAGCGTTACTTGGAACTCTTGGCGCCGGACCCAAACGCGCCGAGCGCGGGGCGTGCCAATGTTGCGGGGCGCGCGTTGTTTGGGATGGGTGCAGGTGCAAGTGCAGGTGCAGCTGATGGTGCCGCGCATGAAACTGAAACATGGCTGACGGCCGCACCGCGGCTCACCACGTGGATGTTGCATTCGCGGACGATCGATCCATTGCTGACGGCTGCGTTGCATGCGGGCATTGATCTTGGGCGCGTCACGGCGGGTTCGCGGATGCGTGCGGATGGCACAGAAATCAGCTGGGAAATAGCGATTCCGCCGGCGCGACCGTTGGATGGATGCGTGCCGTGGTTGATTGACTGGGGCTGGAGCGCGCATCCAAGCATTGCTGCGCCGCAGGGCGCGCGGCTTGATTGGATGGAGGTTGTGCACCCGGATCCAGAGCGCGTACGTCGCGCGCTTGATGCGGTGAATTGCCGCGGTTTGGATGTTCGTCAGGGGAACGAGCCGGAGATACGCGTTGGTGTGGCGTGTCCGCGCGGGGTAGTGGTGGTGTGAGGGGTGCGTGAGCGGTGAGTTACCGCAACGCCACCGCTTCAGCATCATCAATCGCAACGGTTGAACCAACGTGTCCGATGTCCCAATCCGAGGTCGATTCCACTAACGCCATTGGGGTGTTGTTCACGGTGATGCATTGCTCGCCGGGGTTCGTACTGCAACCGATCGCAAGGATCATGTGCGGCGTGTTGCCGTTCATGCAGTAGACGAGTGCAAGCGGAGTGTCGGTATCAATGCTGCGGATCAGCGTTGCCAACAGCAGGCTCTTGGTGTCGCAATCGCCGCCATCGAGAAGCGCCTCGCCGGGAGTGCGTAGGCCGCAGCGGGTCTTGCCGTCATCAACAAGATTATTTCGCTGATCATCTACTTTGCGATACGGAACGGCGTTCTGCACGTAGCTGGTAAGCGCTTCGATACTTTGCCGAGCGGATGGCTGCGTGCGCGGGTTGTTCCAGTAGGCATTGATGACGTCAATGGCAACGCCGCGCAGGGCGGGCGCCGATTGGTCAAGAATCCACTGGTGATCCGGGGCAATTCCATCGGCAGTACACGTGATGCCGTGCTGCGTCAGTGTTTGGGTGACGGCTTGTTCAATGGCCGCAAGGGCGCCCGGGGTTTGGTGGTAGGTGATGGATTCGAGCGCCGCGGCGGGGAATCCAAAGTGGTGCTCCAGCGCATCGGCTCGTGCGATGTCGATCGCGGATGGGATGTGGAACGCGGCGGGCGCGCATCCGGCGCGCATGTACTTGGTGTCCGCATCGCGGCGAACGATGCATGATTGATCGTCGGTCCAATCGACGAACGCGATGTTGCGGAAGCGAGCGCGCGGCGCAGAGAACTCGTGCGGCGATTCGTACCAGGCGCGGAAGTTGGCATTGTCTGGAATGGCAAGAACGCTGGCGAGCACGGCGATGAGGTTGGCTGGAGTTGCGGCAGCGTTTGAGTCGTTCGCGGTGGTGGTGTTCAGCTCACCGGACGTGGGTGGTGCGGCGGGAACGGTTGGAACGTTCGGGGCGTTTACTGGCGAATTCGTGTTCGGTGCAGTGGCGACGGCCGGCTCAATCGCACGCGGCGCGCGGCGCGTCATGGAACCCTTACGCGTGGGTCGTGCACGGGCGGGTGAACGAGCACCGCTCGGCGTGGACATCGGCGTGGAAAGCGCGGGACCTCCGGGCGCAGTGGTTGCGGGCGGAGCAACGGCGAATGCCGGCTCAATGGTGATCACGGCGAGAAGAATGCCAGACGCGATGGTGGCGATACGCATGGATGGAGTTTAGGGGGGTGGGGGGGTTGGGCAAAGGGCATTTCATGCATCTCAGGGCTGCAAACACGGTTTCGGGACGTGATTCATCGTCATCAGCAATTGGATTGCTGGTTTCCAGTCGGTATGGCGGTACCTTGTGGGCTTCCGGTGTTGGAATCTGCACGAAACTGTTGAGAAGTCCTGGGAGACACTAATAATGAAGATCACCTCTGATCGTCTGTCCGTTCTTGTGGCTGCTGTTCTGTCGCTGGCGAGTGCTGCGCAGGCGGAGGTGCGTCGTGTGCCGCAGACATACAGAACGATCTCTGCTGCGATTGCAGCGAGCTTCGACGGCGACGTGGTGGAGGTGGGACCTGGTACGTACGCGGAGGGCTTGAATTTTGGAGGCCGAGACATCACGGTGCGGTCGACGGCTGGCGCGGCGACAACGATCGTGGATCCTGTGAGTGGTCGTTGCTTGACGGCGACCGGCCAGAAGGGAATTGGCGCACGCCTTGAGGG
>CAMDUB010000013.1 GCA_945878575.1 Phycisphaera mikurensis NBRC 102666
TTGCGGAAGATGCAGCGTGTGAAGGTGCTAGTCACGGCGTTCGTGTCGAATGCACCACCGTAACTACCGCCGTTGTTGTCATTGAATTGGCAGTCGGCAAACGTTGCTTGCGCATTGAAGATGTATCCCGCACCACCACCGAAGGTGCATCGGTGCGAAGTAAAGATGCAATTGCGAACAGTGGGTGCACCACTCGAGACAATCAATATGCCGCCACCCTTGTCTTGATTGCTCGCAGTGGCGCCGTTCGCGTAGCCCGCGCGCACCGTGAAGCCGTCGAGAATGGCCGTGACCGCTGCGCCGCTACCAAGAACAACGTGGTAACTGTTTTCTGTGAAGTTGGTGGTGGCGGTGTCGTTACCAAGAAGATCGCCAGACAGAATGGTGAGGTTAGTCGTCCAATCACGCTGCGTTAGTGTTGACTCGGTGCCCGCAAATCCGCCGTAGATGGCCACTCCGGACTTCATCGTAAAAGTCGCGGTGCGCACGCCGGTGGTGGATGGACGGTAGGTACCAGCCTTCACCCAAATCTCGTCGCCGGAGACTGCTGCTGCCAACGCGGTTTGCAAACTCGATGGCCCGGCATAAGCATCGGCCCAACTTGCCCCTGTGCCCGCGCCGGTGGCCAATGAGGCGTCCACATAGCGAGTGGCGGCGACTGCCTGAAGCGAGACTGCCAAGAGTGCGAGCGAGGAGAGAGCGGAGAGTGAGCGGATCTTCATAAGGTGAACTGGGTGCTTGGGGTGCATGGCGCGGAGCGACTGCCCGGTGAACAACGCGCCGGGTGGTGCAAAGGTAGCCCCAACTTGCACGAACGCCGAACGAAATTCTTGAGAACTCGGTCGGCGCGCGGCTTCGACAGCAATTGTCGTTCTGATTGTCTCTCAGAGGGCTTCGCGACCGTCCGAGAAGGAGTGACCCCAAGGGGATTTGAACCCCTGTTACCTCCGTGAAAGGGAGGTGTCCTAGACCGGGCTAGACGATGGGGCCAGGAAAGTAACTGGCTCAGTCAGGCAGCAATCCAATCGGCTTGATGGCTCGACCGTACGTTTCTGCGTACACGGCGAACTGTTGTTGGTGATTCCGAAGCCCAAATACACGGCTCCGGCAGTAAGAGTGACCCCAAGGGGATTTGAACCCCTGTCCCGTCCGTGAGAAGGACGTGTCCTAGACCGGGCTAGACGATGGGGCCGGTTTCCGAGCGGCAGAGTATACCGCCGATGCACCTTCAATGCACGTCATTTGCCCACTGGAATTTGAGCGATCCCAACTCGCCCACGCCGCCAAAGCGCGCGGGTGGGTCCTCTATTGCTGCGGCCCAGGGCGCGCTGGCATCGAACGCTGGGCTGCCTCGGTGCGCCTCCCAACCGGTACGCAGGTGGTGCTGGCTGGCGTGGCGGGTGGACTGAGGCCCACGGCCGTCCCTGGAACAGCGGTGGTGCCGTCGATCATTGTGGATGAGCATGGCCGCGAGTGGCCCGTGCCGGCGCGGATGGGCTCTGGCGAGGTTGGCGCCCTGCCCCGGCGCGCGGTTCGTTGCCTGTCCGCCGAACACGTCCTACAGACCCCGGCCGCCAAACGGGTCGCCGCAGAACGGTTTGACGCTGACTTGGTGGACATGGAGTCTGCCGCATTCGCCCACGTAGCAGAGGCCGCGGGATGGCATTGGCGGGTGATTCGCGGCATCAGTGACGGATACAACGAAACGCTTCCTGACGGCGTCGAACAGTGGACCGCGCCGAACGGGCAAACCCGTATCGGCGCCGTCCTTGGATCCCTCGCCCGGCGGCCCATGCGCTTGCCAACGCTCGTGCCGCAATTGCTGGCGCTGGCTCGTCGATCGGGCGCGGCCATGCAAGCGGTTGAACACGCGCTCACCGAACGCCACTGACTGCAACGGCGAGCGCGGGCGGACGGAATCGGATTCAATGCGCGGTTCCCCATGAACGACCAGACCACTGAACACGTCGATGCGCCGGCCATCACCAATGCTGAACGCCCCATTGTCATCTTTGGCGGCACCTTCGATCCACCACATCGACGCCATGTAGAGCTTGCCCAGGGCGTTGATGCGCTGCTCAAGGCGAAGCAGATGCTGGTGATCCCGGCGTGGCAGAATCCCCAGCGTGAAACTGGACCAGTGGCAAGCTCCGCCGATCGACTGGCGATGTGCACACTTGCCTTCGACACCATGGCCGACACGGTGGTACTGCCGATTGAAACCTCGCGCGCAGCGCCCAGTTTCACCATTGACACGGTGCGCGCCGTGCACGAAATGCAGGAAGCAGGCGCGATTATGAAAGGTCCGCTTCGCCTGGTGGTTGGCAGCGATCAAGCAATCAATTTCCGATCATGGAAAGACTGGGCCGACCTCACTTCGTTGGCAACTCCGGTAGTGGTGTTACGCCCGCCGCACACACGCGCTGATTGGCCAGCACTGCTCGCCGAGCAGATGGACGAGGCATGGGCCGCGCGTTGGCTGTCATGGACACTTCCGATTGAACCAGTGAATGCGTCGAGTACTGAGGTGCGTCGCCGCATCGCAGCGGGCGAGTCCACTGAAGATCTGCTGATACCGGCCGTTGCGAATTACATTCAGTCGTCGGGCTTGTACGCGCCGCCACGCTGATAAACGGCCGGCACGGGTATGACCCGCGAGCACCCGTTGCCCGCTTAGGCGAAGCGCTCAATATCACGCTGGTTCAATGCGGAATTCGTGCACTTCGCTGCGGGCCGGGCGCGGCGGAAGCGATGCCAGCGAATCTGGTCGCTCGTCGAAGGCGACGCGGTCGACCGCGTACCACTGCCCGTTGAAGCGCCACTCGTCTTGCAACTCCATGCGAGATTCCAACATGCGCTGCAGCTCACCCATACTGGAAGCGGACGCCCACGCAAGCGCATAGCCCGCGCGCGGCGAGTCATCGTCGGCACTTTCAACAATCGCTACGGCATGCCAGAGTGTGCGCCCAAGACGGCGTCCGCCCTCGTCAAGATTCTCATCAAGATCAACGTCCAGTTCAAGACCCCACGCTTCACGGAGCTGAAAGAGGATCTCATCGATGTCCGGGCACTCTTCGCTATCAAGCACAAGAATCTCGCGCACATTCAGCGGCGGTTCGGGGCGCTCGTCAACTTCTGGCGGCCACGTGTGAGCCACTTCTTCAAGCCCATGCCGCGCCATCAGCTGTTCGATGTCCTCTTTCATATCCGGCGCAACCTGTACATCAACGCCCTTCCAACTATCAACGAAGACTTCCATGTACGGCTCGTCTGCTTGGGCGCCCGCACCGATTGATCCGTCCTCCAAGATCACTTGGCGATACTCACGCCAGTCTTCCAGGAATTCATCCAACTGCATGGGCTCGCGCGCGCTGAAGATATCCATGGTGCGGAACGCATCCTTGGAACCAACTTCCACCAGCGGAAAGATCTCGCCCGGAAGAATTTGGAACAAGTCGTCAAGCAGCGCAGAAACCTTCTCAAAGCTAGTCACCGCGTAGAAGCGGTAGACGTCAGGAGCGTTGTCATCCCCCTCTACAAACTCAATCGTGTAGCCCTCGCTGGGCGCCGGCAAGTCGATCGGCTCAAGGCCCAGCGGCAGCTGGAACCGGCCAATGCGGTGACGTTCAATATCGGTGCGCAGCGTGAATGATCGCATGAGGACCACGCAGTGTAGGTACCAGCGCCACTGGCGCAAAGCAGCACAGTTGTCAGCCTAAGTATGCCTCGCGCACGCGCGGATCACGCAGCAAGTCTTGCCCGGAGCCAGTCAGCACCACATTGCCTGTTTCCAAGACATAAGCGCGGTCGCTCATGCGTAGCGCGGCATTTGCATTCTGCTCAACAAGCAGAATGGTCATTCCCTGAGCATTGAGAACATTCTTGACGGTGTCGAAAATCTTCGCAACCAAGATCGGCGCAATGCCCATGGAAGGCTCGTCCATCATGAGCATCTTGGGGCGACTCATTAGCGCGCGACCAATGGCAAGCATCTGCTGCTCTCCACCGGAGAGCGTTCCGCCCTGCTGAAGCGCGCGATCCTTCAGGATGGGAAACATTTCAAAGATGCGCTGCAAGTCTGACTCAATGCCATCCTTGTCGGAGCGAATGAATGCACCCATCTCCAAATTCTCGCGCACGGTCAGACGCGGGAAGATGCGGCGCCCTTCCGGCACCTGCACGAGACCTTGGCGTACCACTTGCTCTGGTGGCAACGTCGCAATGCTGGCCCCATCAAACTCAATACTTCCCGACGATCGATTGATGCGAGAGACGCACATCAGCGTGGTGGACTTGCCCGCACCGTTCGCGCCAATGATCGAAACGATCTCGCCCGCAAATACTTCAATGTCTATTCCGTGCAGAACCTGCGCTTGGCCGTAGGAACACTTCAGCCCGTGTACGCGCAAGAGTGGTGTGCGCTGACCATTGGATGATGGCGCAGGGGAACTGGACGGAGAGACGGAGCTAGTCAATGAACCACCTCTGTTCCAAGGTAGGCGGCAATGCAAACCGGATTAGTTCGAATCTCCTCCGGGGTGCCCTCGGCAATCTTCTTGCCATGCTGCAGTACCACGATGCGATCGGAAATTCCCATCACCACCTTCATGTCGTGCTCAATGAGCACAACGGTCACGCCGCGGTCACGAATGCGGCGAATCAGGCGCATCAGGTCGGCACTCTCGGCCGGGTTCATGCCGGCAGCGGGTTCATCAAGCAAGATCAACTTTGGCTCAGTGGCAAGCGCGCGTGCGATTTCCAAACGGCGCTGGTGCCCGTAGGGAAGGCTGCTCGCAAGGCTTCCGGCGGCGTCGGCAAGTTCTACAAACTTCAAGAACTCAAATGCACGAACGCGCATGGCGGCTTGCTCCCGCCAGAATCGCGGCGTTCGCAACAGGCATGCCCAGTATCCGCAAGTGCAGTGCTGATCCATGCCCACCAGGACATTCTCAACCAAGTTCATTTCGGCGAAGAGTCGAATGTTCTGAAATGTGCGCGCAATCCCTGCACGCGAAACCAGGTCAGGCGTCCGGCGCTGCGAATGCCAGATGGCTCCGTAGCCGAGCCGACCAAGAATAAATGCAAGCACCGCGATACCCCACGTTGACCAGAATCCGGCGGCCCGCATCGTGGTGACCAGCGTTGCCATGGCCTCGCCCCACGGGAACGGTTGTGCGTAGACGTATTTCTCGACAATGGCGCCCTGCCACAGATCGGTTGCGTTGTAGGCGAATACCGCCACCACGGCGGTTGCCAGCCCAATGCCGATGGCCCGGTAAGACGTCCTGCGACTCCACTCCCGACGAATCTCTTTACCGTCGAAGAGAATCTGGCCTTCGGTCGCCTCATAGATTCCAGTGATGGCGTTAAAGAGCGTGGTCTTGCCCGCACCGTTCGGGCCAATCACTGCAAAGATCTCGCCACCGTGCACGGACATGCTGACTCGCTCATTGGCAACCAACCCGCCGAAGCGCATGGTGACATCGCGCACTTCAAGAATGGTGGTGGTCATGGTCATGGCCGCAGCTCCTTGGCGGCAACCGAGGAAGCGCCACCGCCGGTGATCCCGCCAGTTACACCGCCAGTTACACCACCAGTGCCTTCATCGCCATCCGGTGCATCTTCCTTCGCGCCGCGCGCTGGCAAAATGCCCTCCGGACGGAAGATCATCATCAGTACCAGTGCCAACCCAAAGACCAAGAACTTCCAGTTGGTGGGGCTGATCAGCACATTCTGTGCCCATGTCTTCACAAAGAGGAACGCCCACTGCAATCCATGCGCTTCAGCGAGCGCTGCAGGTGGAGCAGCATCCGATCCCCCCATCAGTTCAGTAAGTTTCACCAGCACGATCGAGTTCATGCCAACCATCACCAGCGCGCCGAGGAGAACGCCACGGACGCTGCCAATGCCGCCGACAATCACAATGCATAGGGCAAGGATGGAAATCTGAAAGTCATAATTGCCAGGCTCGCCGGAACTGGAAAGCCGACTGGCGGTCAACGCACCGGCAAGCGCTGCGAGTGACGCACATGTGGCGAAGGCCAGCATCTTGGCGTGATCGGGACGAATGCCCATGGCTCGGCTCGCCAATTCATCCTCGCGGATGGAGATCCAACCGCGTCCGATGCGGCTGCGTTCCAGACTGCGCGCGCCGACAGCGACTAATAGAGCAATGGCCATGAAGAGCCAATACTGACCACTCCCGCCGAGTTCATGACCGAACAGCGTTGGTGGCGGCAGCGGATTGATGCCCTGGGTTCCCTTGGTAATGGAATCCATGTTCACCAAGACGTCTTTGACAATCTCGCCGAAGCCAAGCGTCACGATCGCAAGGTAATCACCGCGCACGCGCAGCGTTGGCGCACCGAGTGCAAATCCCGCGAGCGCGCCCGCGGCCATCGTCAGGCCAAGCGCGCTCCAGAACCCCAGTTGGAATGGGTAGATCTCACAAGTGGAAATGGCAAACACATACGCGCCGATAGCGGCGAATGCAGCCACACCCAAGTTCAAAAGTCCAGTGAATCCAGTCAGGATATTCAGACCCAGACCAAGAATGGCATAGACAAAGACATCAGTCATTGGGTCGCTGATGTGCAGACCCAGCGGCACAAACTTCTCAATGACGGGAATGCTGGCCACTGCTGCGATCAGCAGCAGATTGATGGTGATTCGCTTGGAAGAAATGGCCATCGGGTTACACCTTCTCCCGAAGCTTTGCACCAAGCAGACCGGATGGTCGGAACACCAAGATCAAGATGAGAATGCCGAACACCACCGTGTTGGTCCAACGGGCTTCAAGATAGCCATCACTCATTGAGCGAATCACGCCGATCAAGATTCCGCCTAGGACCGCACCGGGAAGATTTCCAATGCCACCGAGCACCGCGGCGATGAACGCATCCATGCCCATTCGATAGCCCATCTGAAAGCTGACCGTTTGGTTGTAGAGGCTGTAGACCACCGTGGCAAATCCACCAAGCGAACCGCCGATGAAGAACGATGCGCCAATGACGCGCTCCACATCGATCCCCATGAGCGAAGCACCAGTGGGATTCTGCGCCACAGCCCGCATGGCCTTTCCAAGCTTGGTGAATCGCACTAAGTAGGTGAGCGCCACCATCAATGGGAGTGTCACGCACAACACCAAGAGGTCAGTGCGCGAGTAGATGACATCGCCGATTTGCGCAGCGGGAGCCGCGGAAACCAACGCTGGAAATGCCTTTGGCGCAGCGGAGCTTGTTCCATCGGCAAACACATCCATGGGTAAGCCGCCCCAGAAGAGCCCCAGATTCACCAAGATGAAACTTGCACCGATGGCACTTACCAACAGACTCAATTTGCTGGCCTTGCGCAGCGGTCGATAGGCAAGACGGTTGATCGACCAATTCAGTGAACCGCAGAACGCAGCCGTTCCAACCAGCACCAGTACGAGGCCCATGATGCCGCCCGTACCCGCCCACTGGTCAACACCAAGTGCCCCGACGACAGTGAGCGCAAAGTATGCGCCCAACATGCACAGGTCGCCGTGCGCAAAGTTGATCAACTCAATGATGCCATACACCATGGTGTAACCAATGGCGATCAGTGCAATGATCATGCCATTGGACAGACCGGTGACCAGCTGCTGAGTGAATACCTCTTGCGAAGACAGCAGGCCATCACGGGCAAAACCACTCACCGCGTCGACGCGTGAAAGCGCACACGCTGCCAGAAATTCTGCTGCAGCAACCGTTTGCTGCATCACTTGGCCTTCGCCGCTCCACCCGCTGTGCGGACGAACTTGAATGCGCCGTCTTCAATGGTGTTGATCGACATGGTGCGAATGGATGTGTCGCCATTCTCATCAAAGCTCCACGTACCAAGAGCGCCATTGAAGTCCTTGGTGGCGGCTACTGCAGCAATGATTGCCGCGCGATCCTTGGTCTCCGCACGGTCGATGGCATCGAGCAAGACGCACCCTGCTTCGTAGCCATACACGGCGTACGCCTCAGGAATCTCGCCGTACTTCGCCTGGTAGCTCTTCACAAACTTGGCGCCGATACCCGTCAACATTTCCGAAGGAACACCACCGAAGGTGATGTACACGCCGCCTTGTTCCTTGGTGACGCTGTCCTTGCCAGCGGCCTCAATGAATGCTTTTTCAAAGGTGCCATCCGGTGAAACGAATGGAATCTTGGCTCCGCCCGCACGCAAATCCTTGAGCACCTGCGCAGCATTGGTCTGCGTAGTGCCTCCAAAGAACACAACGTCCGGAGCAGCGGCGCGAATCTTGGTGACCAGCGATCGATAGTTGGAAGCCTTGGCATCAATACCTTCGAAGCCGACCACCTCAACCCCAGTGGCTTCGGCGGTCTTCTTGAAGACGTCGGCAATGCCCTTGCCGTACAGCTCGCGATCGTGGAGGATGAAGACCTTCTTCGCCTTCAGGTCGTTGCGGCAGAATTCACACGCGACGGCGCCCTGAATGTCATCCGCTGGCACAACGCGAAAGTAACTCACCTTGCCCGATGGGCGATAGACAGCCGGCTCATTTGGTTCGCCAAGACCGGGCTTGGTCAGACCGGCAGCGGTGTTGCCCGGACTCACCATCACCAGTCCGGCTTTGTTAAGAAGCGGCATAGAGATCTTGGCTGCACCTGAGTTGTAGGTACCGATGTATCCAACCACCGTCGGGTCAGCGATCGCTCGCTTGGCGTTGGCAGACTCAATTTGACCGTCCCAGTTTCCCTTTTGCGGACTGGCGTCATCCATCGCCTCAAACTCAATCTTAAATCCATCGACCATGGCGCTCCGCTCTTCAATGGCCATCTTGATGCCATTCACAATGCTGGTGGTCTGCGCGTTGGCACTGCCAGTCTGCGGAAGACTGCTGACAATTTTCAACTTCTTGTTTGGCGCATCCTGAACAGCAAGAACGGGGGCGGCGGCGAGGAGAAATGCTGCGCCGGTAAGCGCGGCAACGATGGAAGCGGTCCGGCGGATCATGACGCGGAATGATAGCGAGACAAATCTGTCTGCTCGGGTGCGCGGCCCGTCCAACCCGGTCACTATAAAGTCGGTATCTTCCGTTTAGTCCTAGCAACTCAACCATTCACTCAACTGAGAACACTACTATGAAGAAGACTGCCCTCTGCCTCCCTGCGATGATCCTCGCCGGCATTTCGCTCAGCGCACTCCCGATGGGATGCGACTCTGCTTCCAAGCTCCCACCTGCCGAGCAGGCCGCCATCCTCAAGGATGACGCGCAGGGAACGATGGAGCGTTGCAAGACGAAGTTCCCAGCAACGGCCAAGGAATTCACCAATGCGTACGGCTATGCGGTCTACCCAGAAATCGGCAAGGGCGGATTGGTAGTCGGCGGCTTCAGGGGCACTGGCCTGGTGTACGAGGGCGGCAAGCTGGTCGCGAACAGCGTGGTCGGTGGCGGAACCATCGGCGCGCAAATCGGTGGACAGTCATACGCGCAAGTCATCTTCTTCAAGGACAAGATGGCCTTCGACCGCTTCAAGCGTGGCGAGACCGCGTTCCAAGCAGGCGCTTCCGCTGTTGCAGCGAACGCTGGTGCAAGCACCGCGATCGACTACAAGAATGGTGTTGCCGTGGTTGCCTTCGGTGCAGAGGGCCTGATGCTTGAAGGCGTCATCGGTGGCCAGACCTTCACGTTCGAACCGATCAAGTGATGGACATCGGGCGCGCTTCGGCGCGGCCCGGTTCACGATCAATAAAACCAAGCACGACCTCGGCCGCCTCGCGGCCGGGGTCGTGTCCTTCAAAGCTCCGGGTGACTGCATCAAGGTCACGGGAAATCCGCGCACGGAGCACCGCATCATCAAGAAGCGGCTCCAGCGCGCGCGCCACCGGCCCCGCCCCACCGGCATGCGGAATGAACTCCGGCACAATCTCACGGCGCGCGATGATGTTTGGCAGCAACCGATGCGGCGTCAGCAGCACCACCGCACTCCCGGCAGCTTTCACAAACCCGGTTCGATACAGCGCCACCATGGGCTTGCATTGATGTGCCAGGTCAAGACTCACCGTGCCACTGACATTGAGCGCACAATCGCACCACGCGATAGCAGCATCCGGATCATTGCTGGCCACATGCAAGTTGCTCGGCCACGCAGCACCGCGCGCAGCAGCATGCACCAGCGGCACCAACGCATCATTGGCTGCCATGACCAGGCCAACCAGACCGGGGCGTGTGTGTGTGACGGCGCGGAACACCTCCAACATGAGTGGCATGTTGGCGCGCACTTCGCTACTACGGCTTCCGGGCAGCAGTAATAATTTCGGCGCACCCGCGGGAAGTTCATTGGCACGCAACAGTGCATCTGGACTCACCGGCTCGCCAAGTACTGGATGCCCAATGAAGTGTGCACGCACGCCGCGCGATCGAAACCACTCTTCTTCAAATGGCAGCAGGCAAAGAATTGCATCACTGGTACGCCGCCACTTCCGAATCCGCCACGGCGCCCACGCCCACAGTTGCGGCGCAACCAAATTCACCACGCGTGATCCGCCGGCAGCACCGCGGCCGTGCTGCTTCATCCACGAAGCAATATGCCAATTCGCAGCCGGACTATCGACTGGCACATGCACATCAACTGGATTGACGGCTGCCCATGTACGAATATCCGCAACGATGCGCCGAACCTCAGAAATCTTCTTCAACCCCACCAGCGTCATGGCACCATCACGCGCCGTCTCGCCCGCCATCTCACACCCAGCAGCACGCATCTTGGGACCGCCCCAGCCAACCACGCGAACATCCGGGGCCAGCGCGCGCAATGCTCGCACCAACGGCGCGGCATGGGCATCCCCTGAGGGCTCGAACGCAGTAACTAGAACGGTTGCCACATGCGCAGCATAGGAAATGCACTCAGGCTTGATGCGGACAGGAAGGGACAATGCCCACCAGTACATCCTGGAGATGGGGGCACGATGTTTCTGGTTGCGTTGCGGGATCACGGTTTCGTGTGTGGTTGCAGTGATGTATCACGTTTGCCTACTGGCCCGCATTCGCCTTACGAGGACGGCCGCTGAGCGCGGCCCTGTCCTCTCCGGCGCCTGCGGCCAGGGATCGGGTTGATGCATCACGATTTCGTGGTGTGGCGTGTTGTTGCATCACGCTTTCGTACTGGCCCCGATGCAACACGCTTTCGTACTGGCCCGCATTCGCCTTACGAGGATGGCCGCTGAGCGCGGCCCTATCCTCTCCGGCGCCTGCGGCCAGGTGAGCGGGTTCCAACCCCTGGTTGTCAACGTGATTTCCGTGTTCGAGCCCCTGCAGTGAGCACGGGATCCTCGGAAAGCGGCGTGTGAAACTGAGAAGTCCGGCAGTTGGACGTACGCCCCGTGGGTGCCAACCGGACGAACAGTTTCGCCCGAGGCTAAGCGGAACCTTGTGGAGCGCAGCCGTCCGCGTCCGAGGGTCCCGCGCGCAACGAAGGGGGCGGTTGGACGACTGCACTCACGGAACCGCGCGCAACGCCCGGAGCCAGTGAACGGCACCCATTTGTGCCGCCCGGGTTGTGCCGCGCAAAGCTATCCTTGACCCTTCACCCTGAACCCCCCACCATGCTCAAGCGCACGCACACCTGCGGACAGCCACGCCTTGCCGATGCCGGTAAGACAATCGCCCTCAACGGATGGGTGAACACCTATCGCGACCAAGGTCGCGGACTCTTGTTCGTGGACATTCGGGATCGAGACGGCCTCTGCCAAGTGGTCTTCAATCTGGAACATGCCAGCCCCGAACTCGTGCAGCAAGCCAAGGCGCTCCGCCGCGAAGACGTGATCGGGGTGCGCGGCATTCTTCGCCTCCGTTCGGGTGAGCCAAATCACAAGCTCGCGACTGGCGAGGTGGAACTCGCTGCCGAAGAACTTGAGATCTTCAACAAGGCGGAAAACCCACCCATCCTGCCCGATGATCACGACGCTGAGAAGATCGGCGAAGAAACGCGCCTGAAGTACCGCTACATCGACCTGCGCCGGCCGCGCATGCAGCACATCTTGCGCACACGTAGCAAGGTCACCAAGTTGGCGCGCGACTACTTTGCAGCCAACGGATTTGCGGAAGTCGAAACCCCGCTCCTCATCAAGAGCACCCCCGAAGGCGCGCGCGACTTCATTGTTCCCGCACGTCTGCACCAAGGCATGTGGTACGCCCTGCCGCAGAGCCCGCAGCTCTTCAAGCAAATCCTAATGGTGGCTGGTTTCGATCGCTACATCCAGATCTGCAAGTGCCTGCGCGACGAAGACCCGCGTGCTGATCGGCAAGCAGAATTCAGTCAAATTGACTTAGAAATGAGCTTCGTTGAGCGTGAAGACGTCATGACCATGATGGGCGGCTTTGCACACGCCGTGTGGCATGACATCCTTGGCTATGACATTGGTCGCATTGAGCAAATGACTTGGCAAGAAGCCATGGATCGGTTTGGCATCGATCGCCCCGACCTACGTAATCCGTTGGAGATTCGCGAGATCACCGACATCGTTGCTGGCAGTGAATTCCAGGTCTTCCAACAAGCTGTCGAGAAGACCCGCGCCGGTCGTAGTGGTTGCGTGAAGGCGATCCGCGTTCCAGGCGGTGCCGAGAAACTCACGCGCAAGATGACGGACGGGTACAGCGAATTCGTCAAGCAATTCAAGACCGGCGGCGTGGCAGTTGCCAAGTTCACCGCGGCTGGCTTTGATACCGGCGTCGCCAAACACTTGGAGCCCTTCAAGGATGCACTGGTCGCGCGCCTGGCACTGCAGCCAGGGGACAGCGTCCTCATCGTGGCCGACCATTGGGATACCGCCACGAAGGCACTCGGCGAACTGCGCCTCAAGGTTGGTCGCGACCTGGGCCTTGTCAACGAATCCGAGTGGCGATTCCTCTGGGTGATTGACTTTCCAATGTTTGATTGGGACGAGGATGGTCAGCGATGGGTGGCCATGCATCATCCATTTACTAGCCCAAATCCTGACCAATTCCACCTTCTTGAGAGCGAACCCGGCAAGTGCCTGAGCGCGGGTTATGACCTGGTTGTCAATGGCAGCGAAATCGCCGGCGGTTCCATTCGTATTCACCGCATGGACGTGCAAGAGAAAGTCTTCAAGCTCATCGGTCTCACCAAGGAAGATGCCGACGCCAAATTCGGCTTTCTACTTAGTGCGCTTCGGCACGGCGCCCCGCCACACGGCGGTATCGCCTTTGGACTTGATCGTCTGCTCATGCACTTGGTTGGTACCGACAACATTCGCGACGTCATCGCGTTCCCGAAGACGCAGTCCGGCGGCGATCTCATGATTGATGCACCTGGTCCGATTGATGAACAACAGATTCTGGACTGCGGTATGAAGGTGACCCTCTTAGAGAAAAAGTCGTAAAGCAACGATGGCCACGCATCCCACTGAAGCAGGTAATTCACGCAAAGCAGACACTGTTGCGGTCGCAAGCGCTGCAGTTGTGAGGACAGCTACGCCTGCGCAGTCAAACCGGCGCCTCTGGACGCTGCGCATCGGGTTGCTGCTCGTCGCGTGTGTCATCATCACGTTGGCTTGGCTCGGATTTGATCGCCTGCTCAACGATCGACGCCCGATCATCGTTGGAATTCTCCATTCACAGACGGGGCCGATGGCTGTCAGTGAATTGTCGATGATTGAGGCTGAAGTGCTTGCGCTTGAAGAAATCAATGCTGAAGGCGGCTTGCTGGGACGACCAGTGCAATGGGTCATTGCTGACGGCGCCTCCGATCCACCAACCTTCGCTAAACAAGCCGACCGCCTCATTAGTAAAGATGGCGCGTGCGTTATCTTTGGTTGCTGGACCAGTGCTAGCCGCAAAGGAGTCCTTCCCGTTGTTGAGGCTGCTGACCATATGTTGGTCTATCCGATGGCTTACGAAGGACTAGAGCAATCGCCCAACATCATCTACACGGGCGCTGCACCCAATCAGCAAATCACTCCTGCTGTTCAATGGTGCTATGAAAGACTCAAGGCGCGTCGCTTCTTTCTCATTGGCTCCGACTATGTTTGGCCGCACTGTGTTAATGCGATTATCTCCGATCAATTGACAGCACTCGGCGCCGAGAAGGCCAGCGAGGTCTATGTGCCCTTTGGCAGCATGGATGTGTCCGCCGCGGTTCGTGCAATCATCGAAACGAAGCCCGATGTCGTACTCAGTTCAGTCGTCGGTGATTCGGCAATTGCATTTGCACAAGCACTTCGCGCAGCTGGCGTTGATCCAGACAAAACTCCGGTGCTGACATTCGCCCTCGGTGAGAATGAACTTCAGACGATGCCGCGTGGATGCATGGTGGGCAATTACGCCTCTTGGAGCTACTTTCAAAGTATCGATCGTCCGGAAAATGCTCGATTTGTCGGCGAATTTAAAGCACGCTACGGGAGTGATCGGACCGTCCAAGATGTGATGGAAACCGCGTATATGAGTGTAAAACTGTGGGCTCAAGCAGTACGAGAGGCCGGCACCATTGATGTCCGGCCTGTTCGTTACGCGTTCCGTCGACAAAGTCTGAACGCGCCCGAGGGCACCATTGCGGTCGATCCGCAGACGCAACACACATGGCGCCCCGTTTCAATTGGGCGCATTCGCTCTGATGGTCAATTTGACATCGTCTGGCGCAGTCGTACCGCTGTGCGTCCGGTGCCATTCCCTTCATCTCGCTCCCGCGAGGTCTGGGAGAAATTCGTTATGGATCTCTATCGTGGCTGGGGCGGGAAGTGGATTGCCCCCGTCACGGAGTCTGCGCGGGAGTATCGAACACCATGAACCAACCATCTACACCGGCCAGCCCCACCAACCGATTGGCGATTCATCGCTCGATCGCCGGGCGGCTACTCGCTTGGTTCCTCATGATCTCCTTGGTGCCGTGCGTAGCACTCGCTGTCATCACTGCGCGCATTGCAACACAAGCGCTCGAAGATTCGGTTCGCGAGAAACTCGTACAGATTGCTGCTGCAAAGTCCAACGCACTTGAAACCTATGCGCTTGAACGCATTGCCGATTCAAGTGCGATGACGGGCAATCCGGCTATGCGTCAAGCCATGCAGCGACTCAACGAGTTAGCCGCTGCTGGATCAACGAAGAATGCAAACATCAATATTGATCGCACTGCCGCCGCACTTGGCTACAAGAGCCTTCTCCTCATTGATACTGCAGGCATCATCAGATTGTCTGTCGATCCCTCGTTTACCGTCGGGACATCCATCCTCAGCGGTGATCTTGCAACATCTGAATTGACTGCCGGATTTGATCGTGCGCGAACGCTGCTCCAGTCGGAAATCACAGCATTCCAACCCTATGGAACAGCACGTACTCCGATAATGTTTATCACCAATCCCATCCTCCTCGATGGGCGCGTGATTGGAGTTTCTGCTGGTGGCCTCGGACCCGATCAGGTCTGGCGAATGCTTGCTGATGTCACGGGCCTTGGGGATTCTGGCGAGATCATCACGGTACAAGGCGATACCGCAGGCGCCCTTATCACCGCTCCAACGCGCAGTGATAAGGACGCAGCATTCAAACTTCGCCTCGCACCCGGTAGCCCCAGTTCTGAGGTTGCCAACGATGCAGCAAGTGGCAGCCGTGGCTACGGCACAGCGACCGACTACCGCGGTACTGAAGTAGTGGCCGCCTGGTGTTACCTTCCAAGTTATCGATGGGGCATGTTGGTGAAACAGGATGCCAGCGAGGCGTTCGCCTTGCTGAATTTCCAGCGCAATGTGATTTTTTCACTCACGATCGCGGTGGTCATCGGTGTGGTGATCACTGCACTTCTCGTGGCACGCTCAATTTCAACGCCGATACGCGCAGCAGTTGCAGTCGCTCGACAAGTGGCCGCCGGCGACCTCCGTGCAGAGATGGGCACTACCTCTGAGGATGAAACCGGAGCGTTGCTCGACGCCATCCACACCATGACCACTGACCTGCGTGCGCTCATTGGCCGCATCCAGATGTCCACTGCCACGCTTGACGCCACCGCCACGGTGATGCAATCCACCGGTGCAGAGCAGAAGCAGGTGATCGAGGATCACGGAGCCGCGACCGCCGAAGCATGCGCCGCTGTCCACGAGATCTCCACTACCAGCCAGGAATTGTTGCGCACCATGAACGAGGTCAACGAAATGGCCTCGCACACGGGCCATCGTGCCGAAGAGGGTCGCGCCAACCTGGCAGGCATGGATTCCACCATGCAGCAATTGGCCAAGAGCACCGCATTGTTCGGTGACAAGTTGACCAAGATCCGCGAGAGCGCCGATCGAATCAACCTGGTCATCGTCACCATGGCCAAGGTTGCCAACCAGACCAATCTCTTGTCCATTAACGCTGCCATTGAAGCCGAGAAGGCTGGCGAACACGGGCTCGGATTCCTTGTAGTCGCACGCGAAATCGCCTACCTCGCCACACAGACCGCCGTGGCATCGCTCGACATCGAACGCATGGTGCGTGAGATGGAAGGCAGCGTCAAGGCTGGCGTGAAAGAGATGGGCACCTTCTCCACTCAAGTGCAGGGCGGCGTTGAAGAGATCCGCGACATCTCCCGCAAGCTTGGTGAAATCATCTCGGCGGTGCAAGGGATTTCTGGTCGATTTGAGCAGGTCACCGTTGGCATGCGAGCCCAGTCACTGGGCGCAGATCAGATCCGTGACGCCATGGGCAGACTTGCCGAGGGCACCGCACGAACGGCTGCTGCCTTGGGCGATTTCAACAGTGCCACCACGCACCTTCGGGATGCGGTGGATGGTCTCGACAACGAAGTTTCGCGCTTCACCACTTGAACCCCAGACTTACATCCTGACCACGTTTAGTCAGGCGCAATGCGGGTCATGATCCGTGCTGCACCCATATCACCCCAAACGTTGACGGTGGTGCGACACATATCAAGCAACCGGTCAACGCCGATCACGATGCCCATGGCGCCCACTGGCAATTTCTCGCTACCGAGCGAGGCATTGACCGCAGTGATCACAATGACCATCGTCACCAAGCCCGCGCTGGGAATGCCAGCAGCACCCACTGCCGCCAGTGTTGCGGTCGCCACTACCACTGCGAGTTCGCCAAAGGAAAGTTGTACGCCATACAACTGGAACAAGAACACCACGGCAACCGCCTCATAAAGCGCAGTTCCATCCATATTGAGTGTGGCACCAAGTGGCGCGCAGAAACGCGTCGCGCGCTGCGAACAGCCACCCTCGGTCTCGCACACTCGAATGGTCACCGGCAGCGTGGCGCTTGAACTTGCCGTCGCGAACGCCGTTGCCAACGCCTCGCGCATGGCCCACATGAACTTGAACGGATTGCCCCCGCCAAGAAGCACCTGGAAGATCGGCAGAATGATGAACATGTGAATGATCAATCCACCGATCACCACCGACATGTACAAGCCCAGCGGCCCCAGCAATTCCGCCAGGCCAACCTTGCCAACACTGGCGCTCACCAAGAGGAACGCGCCGATTGGAATGATCCACAGCACCCACCCCACCGCTCGCAGCAACGCTTCGTTCAATCCATTCAGTACCCGAGCGGCAGAATTGCCAGCATCGCCGCTCAGCGCCAGCGCTACACCCAGGACGATCGCAAAGATGATCATTCCCAATGGCTGTCCCTCAGCCATGGACGCGAAAGGGTTCGCGGGAATCAACTGCCGCGCGATCTGTAGCCACGCCGCGCCGAGCCCCTGCTCGCCGGCTGCCGTCGCCTGCATCAATTTGGGAGCAGCCTCAAACCGCTCAATGCCACTCGTTGTGAGCGCTGCCACATCGTCCGGCGCAAGGCCAAGACCCGGGCCAACCAACGTCACCAGCGTGGCGCCCAGCGTGGCTGCCACCAACATGGTTGCCAAGAAATAAGCGCTGGTACTCAGTCCCAACTTACCGAGTCGGGAAGGATCACCAAGCGAGGTGATTCCGGCAACAACGCTGGTGAAAATCAACGGCAGCACCAGCATCATCAGCGGGCGCACCAAGATGAGATCGCCAGCAACTGAGAACCCAGAAACGGTGGCGGTGGCGCCAACGCGGTGCAGCATTTCACCAACAATCATTCCGCCGATCAGCGCGCCGATCGAGCCGGTGGCAACCCAGCGTTCCTTGCCTCCCAGCGTGCCGGCCATCAGTGCACGCCCTGCTCTGCAAGCCATCGTTCGCAATCAAGAGCCGCTTGGCAACCCATGCCCGCGGCACTGACTGCTTGGCGGTACTGCTGATCCGCTACATCGCCCGCGGCAAATATGCCCGGAATATTGGTGGTACTGGCACGCGTGTGCAACGCCACGTAACCCTTGGCGTCAAGTTCCACACCCGATCCTTCCAGGAACTTAGTTGCTGGCGAATGGCCGATGGCAATGAATAGACCGCGGACATCAAGATCTCGCAGTGCGCCAGTCTTGAGATTTTTCACTCGCACCGACTCAAGCCGCTCGTCGCCAATGACCTCATCAACGGCGCTGTCCCACACCATCTCCACCTTCGGATTGGAAAGCACGCGGTCCTGCATGGACTTGCTGGCGCGCAACGTGTCGCGGCGATGGATCACATAGACCTTACTGGCAAACTTGGTCAGGTAGCTCGCCTCTTCCATCGCGGTATCACCACCACCAACCACTGCAAGCGGTTGGTTGCGGTACACCGGAAGTGCACCATCACACACCGCGCATGCACTGACGCCGCCGCCATTCATGGCGAGGCGAATCTCGTTGGCCAAGCCCATCCAGTTGGCGGTCGCGCCGGTGGAGATAATCACACTGCTCGCCAGCACGGTCTTGCCGTCGGAATCAACCATTCGAAATGGTCGCTTGGAAAAATCACACTGATCAATGTTGGCGTCGACCACTCGAGTGCCGAACCGCTCCGCCTGCTCGCGGAACTTGGCCATCATGTCTGGACCGGTGACGCCGTGCGGAAAGCCCGGGTAATTCTCGACTTCGGTAGTCAACATCAACTGCCCACCCGGAAGCACCGGTGCCGGATTGGTTGCCGGCACGCCCACATACACCACCGGGTCAAGATTGGCGCGGGCTGCGTAGATGGCCGCGGTCCAACCAGCGGGACCGGATCCAATGATCAACACCTTCTCAGTCGATTGTTCAGACATGTGCTTCCTGTCCGCGAGCATCGCTCGCAGTCACTTACCACCAGTGGATCGGCTCAACGCCCGCAGTGCAGGCCAAGCTACAAAGTCACCCGTCAACCCATCATTGGTTGACTTCTGCGCGCCGCCGTCTTCTTTATCCGCACCGCGTGCGTACAACACGCCGCCGGAAATCTCTAAACGACCATAGTCGCTCTCAATCGCGCGCGGTGCTGAAAGGTTCTCATATTGCCAACGACCCGCGGCTGGATCCCACGGATCGAAGTCAAAGCGCTTCATGGTGAACTGCGTGTACGTCCGGTCGATACCGCCCGGCCACGAACCGCTGTCACGATAAGACGCCACCACTCCAAAGGCCAACACGGTGCCATTAAATTCGGCGTTGAGGCGCTGCCGCAATGCAAAGAGGCGCTGAATGTCATTGGCCATCGCCAACACCATCGCGTAGCGCATCTTGTTGGTGCGACTGATCACCGTGGGGTTGTCGAGCAGCCCGTCGTAGTAACGAACGCGCCAGCGACGCCACCAATCGTCATAAATGCTGGTCAAGCGCGCGCGCGTGGAATCAAGCGAGCCGTGAATATCTGCAATTTCAGCCCAGCGCTTGGCAGCACCAAAGCGTGCCAGTGGTTCCTTGCTCGCCTGCAAATTGCCCATGGTTGCTGCAAACTTGCTGGTATCCGGCTGCCCCTGCGCATCAAAGAGCTGCATGATGAGCGCCTCGGCAAGGACGCGGTCCCCTTCGGGCATTTCAATGCGCCGCAAGCGCTCGCCATCGGTGGGATGAATGAACGCGTAACCGGACAGCGCAAACTTCTTCACCACTGCAGCCGGAACATCAGCAAGGAATGTCTGCAGCACATCACGTTGCAACGATGCAACGTCGCACATTGCTTCCATGGCAAAGATCTTCTCCGCGAGCAAGTGCTGGTCGGCAACTTTGCGGAGAAACTTCAAGCTGGCAATGCCGAGGTCGAATGCCTCTTGGTATTTCTTCTCCTCACCCAGTCGGTACATCTCCACTGCAACGAAGGTGTTGATGACTGCCAGCGGCTTCAGGTATGCGACATCCGACTCATACACGGCCAGACCGTCACCGATTCCAATGAATGCGCCCTTCTCCACGTAGACCGGAGGGACACTGGTCCGACCATAGGGGAGGCAAAAAGCCACCGCGGTCTGCGCATCCAGCAGCGCCTTTGCCATCGGTCCGTTGGCGGCGGCCCACTCCTTCGCCTTCGACCAGTCCGCCATTCCCGGCCAGACCGCCAGAACGTTGAAGGTCGGACCGACCTTCATGGGCGGCGCGCTCATCGCTACGTACGCGTCAAGCACCCCCTTCCAGCACTTGCTCTTCTCCTGAATCACCTTGGCGGGCGCATTCAATGCATCGACCGCCTTGGCGTCATCAGCGCGGGCAATCGCTCCGGGCAGATAAGCCATGGCAATGGTGGCAACGGTAGCGAGGGTCGTGGCGCGTGCAAGACGCATGGGTGGTCTCCAAATTGGGCGGCATTCCCGGCTCAGGATTTCCGATCCAGGTCGGGCGGCGAAGGGTAGCAGAAACTGCGCTAGACTCGCTCGGTTCTCCCCCGCACCCCATGCTCACCATGCACTTCCAGCCATGACCGAAGTACCAGCTCCCTGCAATGTTCTCCTCCTTGGTACCGGCGGTCGTGAACACGCGATCGCATGGAAGTTGCGACAGTCACCACGACTCGGCACACTTTGGGTGCAGGCTGACGCCAACGCCGGTTTGGCGGCGCTCGGTCGCCGTTGTGATGCCCCGCTCTCACCACGCGAACGTTTCTTTCTGAAGAGTTGGCTCGACAAGAACGACATTCATCTGGTGATCGTTGGTCCGGAAGGTCCGCTGGCAGATGGAATCGTTGATGATCTTGCTGCTCCAGGGCGCCGCATCTTTGGCCCGACGCGTGATGGTGCGCGTCTTGAATTCGACAAGTCATATGCCAAGACCGTCATGCGTTTGGCCAGTGTGCCCACCGCCGACGGACGTAGCTTTTCTAACTACGAACAAGCACGAACCTACGTTGAAGCGCGCGATACGCCGCTGGTCATAAAGGCCTCCGGACTCTGCGCCGGTAAGGGCGTGGTTGTCTGTGATGATCGCGAAGAAGCACTCGCAGCACTTGCCCGCATCATGGGCAAGCGCGAGTTTGGTGATGCTGGATCAACAGTCGTTATTGAAGAGCGCCTCGCCGGTCAAGAACTCAGCGTGATCGCACTGGTTGATGGCAAGACCATCACCGTGCTCGACCCCTGCCAAGACCACAAGCAGGTGGGCGAAGGAGACGTTGGTCCGAACACCGGCGGCATGGGCTCCTATTGCCCGACTCCGCTGTCGACCGACGCGGTCATGGAGGAAGTGAGCCGCGATGTACTCGTCTCTACCGTCGACGCACTCCGGCGTGACGGGATCGAGTTCCGCGGCGTCCTGTACGCGGGCATCATGCTCACTGCGGGTGGCCCGCGGGTTCTGGAGTTCAACACCCGATTTGGGGACCCGGAGACCCAACCCCTGATGGCGCGCCTGCAGGGCGACTTGGTGGAAATCCTCTGGCGAACCGCGGGCGGGGAACTGGACGGCAACGAATTGTCCTTCGACCCCCGATCAGCCTGCTGCGTGGTGGTATGCAGCGAGGGCTATCCCGGCACGGTTCGTACCGGCCAGGTGGTCGAGGGCTTAGAGACTGCCGCAAATGTGGCCGGACCAGGCGAAGATGTGATCATCTTTCATGCCGGAACGACCACGAATCCACAAGGAAACATCGTTACCGCGGGCGGGCGAGTCTTTGGAGTGACCGCCCTCGCCGCCGACCTGCGCCGTGCACAGGAGTTGGCCAACCTTGCGGCGAGCCGAATTCGGTTCCCCGGGGCGTTCTTCCGCCGGGACATTGGGCATCGCGTACTGACCCAGGCGGCAGCCACCGCGGCCAACGTTCCCGGGCGTGGCTAGACCGGTCGCAGCAATGACCGATATGCGAATCTGCGGTATTCGCACCCCGGATTGCCTTGATCCGGCATCAGAGCGCGAGTAACTTGCGTATGGACTTTGAGAAATGGCCATTAGGAGGCGCCTCCTTGGCCGGAGTTGTTGTCGTTCCATGATTGCCCGCGCGAAGGATCGCCGGGCTGGAGAGTTGACCCATGCTGATCCGTCTTGCCGCAACGGCGTGCGCCGCTGGCATCGTGACTGTGCTCCTCGCTGCTGCTCCGATCATCCCGGAAAAGCAGCTCGCTACCGCCGCTGCCGTCCCAGTATCGGCAAAGGTTGACGACCTGAGCACGCAGCCCGCAACCGGAGGATTGGCGCCCCGCGCCGTCCGTCCAAAGCAACGCTCCGTCGACATCATCCTCCCCGAGGATCCGATCTCTGGTCGCCCGCAATGGAACGGCAAACTCGGCGTCAAGTTCCGCGATGAACTCAAAGTGCGCGCTGACAGAATTTCCAGCACCACCGTTCGAGGCGCCAACGGCCAGCCCATTCCGCAAGTCACTGAAATTCTCACGGGATTCGGCGGGACCGTGCGCCAAGCACTGCGCCGCACGCCGGAAGAACTCCGCGCCTTGGAAATGCGTGCAGAGCGCATCAGTAAGAAAGCACAGGCCGACTTGGCGGGCATCGTTTACGTGGACGTGCAGCCAGAAAAGCTTGTTGACGCAGCGCGCGCACTCAACGATCTCGACATCGTTGAATGGGTTGAGATTGAACGCATCATCATGCCCGATGGCGGTGGCACAAATCGAGCAGAGCAAGACGGTTGCGGCGCGAACGGCCCCGGCGACGGCACTGGTATCACCAACTGCTACACCACTTCGCCGAACAGCCGCTGCTCAACGCTCGGTGGCGGACAGGGCTGCAACGACGTGAATGCATGCACCGCGCCCGACGGCTCACTGCCAGCGTGCCGTTACGGATGCAACAACACCAACTGCTGCGAAATCATTGCAGGACTGATCCCAGGCTGCAATGATGGCGAAGGCACCCAAGGCTGGGATGCCGTCTGTGCCACTTATGCCAACATCCTCTGCACCAGCACGGTGTACGACGCCAGCCCCGCGATTCAGGGCGGCGGAGGCTCCGCAGTCTCCATTCCAAGTACCTACAAGTACGACCCCTGCTTCGCGATGCGCGGGCCGGTCAATCCGGTGCCAAGCCCAGATGTGTTGGTGTACGGGGTGGTGGAGACGCCGGCCCCTGCGCCAACCGTGACGAGCCAGCTGCTGACCTACACAACCGATCCCACTACTGGTGCATTCGTATCCGGCTCATTGGTGCCCGTGACCTATCCAACCAACTCACCAGGCGACGAGGGGGAACCCATCACCGATGTGCCGCAACAGGCACTCCCCGATCCGAGCCTCGAAGGCGCGTACTTGGCATTCTCAACGGGTTGCTTCGTGGAGCACACGTTCGGTGGCTGCAACCAAGTGAGTTGCTGTGTTTACGTGTGTCGCTCCGATCCATCCTGCTGCGTCATTGAGTGGGACCTCAATTGCGTTGCCGTCGCCCAGAATGCACCAGACGGAATCCTGTTCAGAAGCCCCTGCACAAGCCAATCACTTCCAACCGACGTCTTTCCTCCAAGCGGGCAAACTCCGTTGTTGACCGCCGGCAACCGTGAGGGTCTTGATGGTTCGCCGGGTAACGCACGCGGATACCAGAACTACACGATTGGCAATCCGGTTCTTGGTCCATTCGACAATCTTCCGCCCACAGCGCCGGGACAGCCCTCCTTAACCTACCCAGTCAAGGCTCCGACGGATAACGCTGCAACCTTCCCCGGAGATGCGGAGCGACGAGACACTCAGTCCAACCTCGGAACGCTCGCAACCATCAATTCCGGATACCGCGGAGGCGGTCTTGATCTGCAGGGATACGAGGTTCTCCTGCAGCAACTGAACATCAATCCAGCGCAGGAGGGGCGTGGTCAAGGCGTTGAAGTGGCCGTGATTGAGCACTCCGCGTACGTCAACCACGAAGACCTCGTTAACGTCGTTGTCCCGGAGCCCAACCAGACGCAGGTATTGGTGATTTCGCCGCCGCTTGACCCCAATCACGGTACCGCCGTCTTGGGAGTGATTGGCGCTGAGCGAAACAACATTGGCGTGACCGGTATTGCCGATGGCGCCGACCTTAGTTTCTATCCAATCGTCAGCCGTGAGGAAGGCGCACGTCTGGAGAATGCCTACACCAACGCCCTGATTGCGCTGCAAGAAGGCGATGTCATCAACATGTCGATCGGCTCTGGCGGTGGCAACACCGTCGTTGCCAGCCCGATCATGTTTGACCTGGTGACTACTGGAACGAACGCCGGAATTACCACGGTGATCTCTGCAGGCAATGATGCGGTGCCAGTGATCACCTCGCCGGGCGGAGCCGGCGGGGACTCCGGAGCGGTGATCGTGGGTGCCTGCTGGCCCGGATTCCAAGTCGGTCAGTTGTCGACCGATGTTTCTATTCCTGGTCCATTCCCGGGCAACGGCTACTGCCGCCTGAACTTCTCAAACTTCACCAGCACGGACAACAATACCGGCAACGTCACCCTTTCTGGTTGGGGTACCGGAGTCACCAGTTGCGGTTACGGTGACTTGTTCAACGGAACCAATTCATCGGAAGACCCGCTGGAAGTGAACCGCCTTCGTAGTTACACCTCCGTGTTCAACGGAACCAGCTCGGCAGCACCAATCATCGCTGGATGGTGCGCTCGCTTGCAGAGTTTCTCCATCGCGTGGTTCGGGGCTCCCTTGCCACCACAGGTACTCCGCACCGCAATCAGTACGCAGACGAACATCAACCAACAGTGCGGTATCGACTACGACTCCGACCAGATGCCAGGCTATCCAGAAGATGGCGACCCGAATGTAGGCGACATTGACCTGCAAGTGAACGGCGCGATCGTTGCTCCGATCGGCGGATTCCCGCGCGCAACCAACACGGTGTCATGGATCGTCTCCAACACCTTCGGCGGAACACCGGTGGCGTACGACATCATCTGCGGTACCTACGAGGGTGGATCCAATTTCTCACTGCGTCAACTCGACGGCAATGCATTGCGCATCGGTGCATTGCGGCGCCGCGCGGGCAGCCGCGGAAACGGCTTTGGCCCAGACCTCTTCTACCCACTCGGTGGCGGCACCACGGACCTGCAGCTGAAGGTGTCGTCCTTGGGATCCACCGAGAACGTGACGTCCATCGGACTGGCAACCAGTTCCAGCGTGTCGTGGAATTTGCCCGTCCTGGAGGTGGTCTACTTTTACAACCATCGATTGAACCGATGGATGGCCGCAGGATCCTCATCGCTCTCACCCGTGGGTGGCGGTGGCGCGTTCACCATTCCTGGCAGCATCAGTGACTACATTCTGTCCAACTCCACGGGCGGCTCGCAGGCCTATGCGCGCGTCTACACCTGTGGACTGACAAATTCGGGATACAGCGTCCTGCATGACCTCTTGGCATTTGCCATTGGTGTGGACATCTTTAACCCGGGCGGCGGCACTGGGCCGTAAAGTTCGACCAGTGAACTGAAGGTTTCACAGCCCCCGACCAAATGGTCGGGGGCTTTCCTTTCAGGATTGCGTGCCGGAAGTGCCGACTGCGCATACATTTATTCCTGTGTCCGCATCCCACCCCGAAGTACCAGCTTGCAACGCCCACGCCGCGGAACGGCTCGCCGACGCACATCAACAGTTCGTTGAGCACTGGGGGCGGATGGCATCGTTATGGGGCGTACCGCGCAGCATGGCTGAGGTGCACGCCCTGCTCTTTATTGAGGGACGCAGCGTGAATGCAGACGAAGTAGTGCTGCGCCTGGGAATCAGTCGCGGCAATGCCTCAATGACGCTGCGCACCTTGGTGGACTGGGGGATCGTGCAGCGCACCCACAACAAGACTGATCGCAAGGACTACTACCAGGCTGAGCAGGATGTGCTCACGCTCTTCTCCACCGTCATTCGCGTGCGCAAGCAGCGCGAGATCGATCCACTCCTGGCGCTCGTCGGTGAGTGTCGCAAGGCAGCGGCCATGGTCCCTCGTACTGATGCGGATCAAGAGACCACCACCCGCGCCGGCGAACTTGATCGCAAACTCAACGACATTGAAATGTTCGTTTGCTCTGCAAATGCGCTCGCCAGTCAATTCTTTTCCTGCGACGGAGGGGGAATCAGCGCGCTGTTCGGCGCGTTGGAGCCACCGCGATGACCATTGCCCCACCCCATTCAACGTCACGCCAACGCGTCCACGAGGCACAGACCGCGCGGCTGGAAATTGCATGGACGGTCAGTGCTGAGGCGCTTGATGGGCGGCAGTCGTATGCATCGGCTGTCCTGCATCTGGAATGCTGCTGGCAGCACGGGCATCATCACTCGGATGACAAGGCACGGGTCGAGTGCACGGCGATCATTGATCGTGCCGGCGTCATTGCCTCTGTAAAGATTCCGGATACAGCGCACATTTCTGTCGATCGCCACGGCCGATGGACACACATTGCCATCACCATTGACCCCGGGGCGCCGTTCCTGACGGCCAGTTTCGAACAAGGACGCTTGGCATACTGCACCTCAAAGGCCCCCGAATTGGCGCGCCTACAGGGGGGTGCCTATGACTCCCCCACCGGGATCCTTGAACTCTATGACGCACAGTGACCGGCAAGCCGTGATGGCAACGCCCGAGGCACTCTGCTAGACTTTGCACCTCACCCTGGACGGGTGGCCGAGTGGCTGAAGGCGCTGGTTTGCTAAACCGGTTTACGGGGTATTACTCCGTAACGCGGGTTCGAATCCCGCCCCGTCCTCTTTCACGTCTGCGGCCCGGCATCACGCTGGGCCGCGACCGTTTCTGCACCATCGAACTGAGGCGCACTGATTCATGGATCCCTTCCTTCATGATCTCTGGCAGTTGGTCTCGCAACCGGGCGCCTTGCGCGAGAACCTGGCACAGATCGTGGAGACGCTTGGCGCTGGGCTGACCTACGCCATGCTGGGCCTGATCGTGTTTGCCGAAACCGGCTTGGTGGTGACCCCGTTCCTACCGGGCGACAGCCTGCTGTTTGCCACCGGCGCGGTGTGCGCCACCGTTGCGAGCGTGGCACAGCAAAGTGGCGCGGATCCCACGGTGCGGATCGAGATAATGGCCGCTGTCCTGTTCGTTGCGGCGGTGCTTGGCGATGGCGTCAACTATCACATCGGCCGCGCCATCGGTCCGGTGGCATTCAGCGGCCGATTCCGCTGGCTGCGCCGCGAATACCTGGAACGTACACACGCCTTCTTTGAGAAACACGGCGGACGCGCGGTGGTGCTGGCTCGGTTCGTCCCGATTGTGCGGACGTTCGCGCCGTTCGTGGCGGGCATTGGAGCCATGACCTACATGAAGTTCCTCTTCTACAACGTGCTCGGTGCGGCTTTGTGGGTGGGGCTGCTTCTTGGCGCTGGCTACACACTCGGCGGGCTCGAATGGGTGCAGCGCAACTTTGAGAAGGTGGTCATTGGAATCGTCATCGTGAGTGTGCTGCCCATCGTTTGGGAGTGGTGGAAGGCGCGCAGCACGCGCCGCGCCGCTGCAACAGGCCGCTGATCCCGTACACTTTCGCACCCGGCACACCGCTGGCACACCAGGCACGAATCCCATGAAGATCCACGAATACCAAGCACGACAGTTCCTCGCAGACTTTGGAATTCCCGTCCCACCGGGGCGCATGGTTGAGACCGTAGCGGACGCCGCGGCCGAGGCTCGCGCGCTGTTTGCTTCCGGCGTGGGCATCGTGGTAGTCAAGGCACAGGTCCATGCAGGTGGGCGCGGCAAGGCTGGGTTTGTGAAGGTCTGCAAGACCGCCGAGGAAGCAGAAGTGGCCGCCAAGTTCATGTTGTCGCACCGCATGGTGAGTCCGCAGACTCCGGCGGAAGGTCTGGAAGTGAAGCGCATCTTGGTGGCCGCCGGCGTGGATATTGCCAAGGAGTACTACCTGGCAATCGTCATGGACCGCACGCGACACACCAACACCCTGATCGCCAGCGCCGAGGGCGGCGTGGAGATTGAACACATCGCTGAGACGCGCCCCGACGCCATCATGAAGGTGGCACTGGACCCGCTCACGGGACTGGCTGCGTTCCAGGCGCGCGAGACCGCCTTCAATTTGGGCTTCCGCGGTAAGCAGGTGGCGCAGGCCGCTGATGCCATGATGAAACTTGCGGCGCTCTACCTGGCCAAGGATGCAACGCTCGCTGAAATCAATCCGCTGGTGGTCACTCCTGCCAGTGCGGCGCATCCCGATGGGCAAGTCATTGCCATCGATGCCAAGTTCAACTTTGACGACAATGCCGTGTTCCGCCACCCGGATCTGCGCGCGATGTTTGACCCCACGGAAGAGAACGCATCGGAGATGCGCGCTCGTGAGTTTGAACTGAATTTCGTGGCTTTGGACGGCAATATTGGCTGCCTAGTCAACGGTGCTGGTCTGGCCATGAGCACCATGGACATCATCAAGCTGCACGGCGGCGACCCAGCGAACTTCTTGGACGTCGGCGGCGGCGCCACGGAAGAAGCGATTACCGAAGCATTTCGAATCATCCTCTCCGATGCAGCCGTCAAGGGCGTGTTGGTGAATATCTTCGGCGGCATCATGCAGTGCGACCGCGTTGCACGAGCCATCGTTGCTGCAGCGAAGAATGTTGGCTTCAAGGTGCCGCTGGTGGTGCGTCTTGAGGGGACCAATGTTGCCGAGGCGCGGATGATCTTGGACGCTGCTCGCGCTGAACTTCCCACCATGCAATCGGCGACCGATTTGGCCGATGCCGCGCGCAAAGTTTGCGCTGCGGTTGCCTGATCGCCATCCGACTACCAATGCTCGTCCTCTTCGATATCGACGGCACCATGCTGCATTCGCTCAGTGCGGGTGTGCATGCCATGACCACCACGCTGCGCGAGATACACGGGATTGTCCCGGAGTTTTCGCGGATTGAGATTCACGGTCGATTGGACACCCTGATCTGGCGCGACTTAGCCAAGGTGCACGGCTATCCGACCGACGATGCCTCGCATGAAGTGTTCAAGCGTAGTTACGGCGAAAATCTCGAACGCCGCCTCGCTGACAACAACACCGTGGAGCGTTTCCGTGGCGCCAAGGAATTGGTTGATGCCACGCGCGCCGTTGATGGTCTGACCATCGGGCTCCTCACTGGAAACTATGAATTCACCGGCAAGCTCAAGGTGCGCCACGCGGGGATCGACCCCGCGCATTTCATCGTGAATGCATGGGGCGATGATGGCCCGGATCGCCGCAGTTTGGTGCCGGTTGCCATGCGCCGCTACGCCGAGCACCACGGGCGACCGGTGGCGCCGCGGGACGTGATCATCATTGGTGACACGCCGGCCGATGTCGACTGCGCGCACGCTTCCGGCGCGCGGGTGATCGCGGTCGCTACTGGGCACTTTGATATTGATTCGCTGCGTGCAGCGGGTGCAGACTTGGCGGTCCATGACTTGAGTGACACGCAGAAGTTGCTGCAGTGGATCACCGAGTCCGCATGACCAGCGCGTCGGGGCGCGCGGTACGGGTGGGCAGGTGAGTCAGCTGAGTCCGGCGGGCCAGTCGAATCAGTGGCGACCGATACGTTCACTCAACGGAATCAGAATGCGTGGAATGAGACGCTGCTCAACAAGCCGTTCGCCGTGACCTGCCAATGCGGCAAGAATGGTTGGCAAGTCATCAAGCGACTTGACCGGGCCAGTGCGCCGAACCGTGAGCATGACGCTCAATGGCTCAAGCCCATCACGACCGGCGGACGGTTCCCCTCCGCGCGGAAGACGCGTCTTGACCTCCAGGTAGACATGCATGTCCGGAGCATCGGAGAGTGCGATGGCCAGAAACGGCTGCGAATCCAGGACGTTGTCGGTGGCGATCTCCGCAAACTCGCCCAGCGCAGATCCGCCCAGTAGTGCGTCCAAGACCACCTCGTCCCGGTTGCCTTCACACTCAAAGTCAAAGGCATACACCAACTCCAAGTGATCAACATCCAATGGACTGATGGAGAGAAAGTACGGCGCCACTTCAAGGACGGTGCGATGCATCCGGTACGCGTCTTCCAGTGTCTTGGGGTTGACCCATCCGCTCTTCAGCGAGGTCTGACGCATGCCGATCCACAGGAAATCTTGGTCGTCTTCGCCAGACTCAAGGGCTACTTCACCATCGGGATAGCGGTGCAGGCTCGAAAGCCGGGGCATCTCTTTGCGCAGGCGACCAAAGAGGTCAAGCACTGGCTCGCGCGCGGCGGGCAAGTCCATCTTGAGTGCAAGCTTCTGATTGATGCAGAAGTCGCGGCAGAGTGCGCTGAAGTCTGACATGTGCGGTGCGCGGTCTATACGCGGCCTAAACGCAGTTCATGCGCAGTTCATGCGCAGGCATGCACGATTCATGCCGACGCAGCCGGAGGCCCACCAGCGGCAGCCCCCATTCGGTCAGCATGGTGGGAAATTGAGGACGCGATTCGCTCGCGAGCCTGCTGCAACTTCTGCTCATGCGCACGACGCTGCTTACTGCGCCACGCCAGAATGCGCCAGACCGCAAAGAGAACAATCGGTAGCAGCAGGAGAACCATGCCGCCTGCAAGTACCGGAACCCAAACAGCGAGCAAGGTGACAATCATTGCCAGCACTGTTTCAGCCATTCCGTAGATCGGGTTGAGCCAACCAATGGTGAGCACTGAACTGGATACACGCCCGGCAATCGAAGCTGCCTCGACACCCGATGCGGTCGTCGCACCAACAATGATTCCGAGTGACCACGCAACCGCCGGATGGAGAAGTGGCGTGGCTTGCAGCGCATCCGACACATCGCTCGGGATCATGATGTCCAGTTGGCTGGTCATCAACACTGCGCCTGCGATCGCCGCGAGCGGTGCCGCAAGCAGATCGAGTGCATGGTCAACCCATGGAACCAAGAATCCAACAATTTCAACAACGGTTGCAGTGCCAAAGAGCACAATCGCTGGGGTAGCGCCAAGCCACTCAAACGAAGGACCGACCACCAACATGTCCGCACGGACGGCGATCGATGCAACGAACAGCGGTAAGAACACTCTCAGCCCGCAGGCCGCAGAGAGTCCGAGTCCCGCACACAGTGCCATGAAGATCTGCATGATGGGAGCGCCAGTGACGGCGCTCAACCCGCCTTTGCTTCGAGGTACTTCTCAACACTCTTGACGTCCGCAGCGATTTGCGGGGTCATACGGAGCGTGAAGGTGGCACCCTTTTCAACAAATACAACGCGGGTGCACTCTTCGCGAGCAAGCCAAATGCGACCAGCGCGGGCGGTGCGGCGATTGCCGCTGCGAAGGCGCTCGCGCTTGAGGCGGCTCAACGCTCCCTGCACGCCGGGGTTCATGCGCATGAGACGAAGCAGCGTCTGCTGGCGACGGTGCTCGGCTGGAATTGCGGTGATGGTGAACTGGACGGTGGGGGTCGTGGCGGTGTTCGACATAGTGTTCTCCTCGCGCAGGCAGGCTGCGCCGAGCCGCGTAGTGTAGCGGACCCCGCCGATGTCGCAAGCAGGAAAGTCATTCGTGCTTATCGGCACCTACGAACCGGCGCGCGGCTAGGCTTGTGCCATGGCACAGGCAACCATCGGCTGGATCGGAACGGGCGTCATGGGGGTTTCCATGGCAAAGCATCTGATGGCAGCGGGTCACCCGCTGATCATCCATACGCGCACGCGAGCGCGGGCGGAGCCGCTGCTGGCAGCCGGCGCGCAATGGGCGGAATCGCCACTGGCGGTCGCTGAGCAGGCAGAGATCGTCTGCTCCATGGTTGGCTACCCAGAAGATGTCGAAGCGACCCATCTGGGGCCACAGGGAACACTCAGCGCGGCGAAAGCCCCTGCTCTCTTGATTGATTTCACCACCAGCAGCCCCGCCCTCGCCCAGCGGATTGCCGAACGCGGCGCGGCGCTGGGAACGCAAGCGATCGACGCACCCGTCTCCGGCGGCGATATTGGCGCCCGGAATGCAACGCTATCGATCATGTGCGGCGGGACGGAAGCAGCGTTTCAGGCCGGGCGACCGGTTCTGGACCTCTTGGGCAAGACGGTGGTGCTGCAGGGCCCGGCAGGCGCGGGTCAGCACACCAAGATGGTCAATCAATTGCTGATTGCCGGCACCATGCTGGGGATGGCGGAGGCCCTTTCCTACGCCAAGAAGGCGGGTTTGAGTCCGGAGACGGTGCTGCAGTCGGTGGGAGGCGGGGCCGCAGCAAGCTGGTCGCTGACCAACTTGGCGCCACGAATTCTGAAATCTGACTTCGCACCCGGATTTTTCATCGAACACTTCCTGAAGGACCTTCGTATCGCGCTCGATGAAGCGCGTGCCTTGGGCCTGGACCTGCCCTGTGCCACCGCCGCTGAGCGTACCTATCGGGCGCTTGCGGAGGCTGGCTATGCACGCGCTGGGACACAGGCCATTGTTCACGCCTACGGGTGGTGAACGAATATCCTGATCCCCTTAACACTCACTCTGACTGATCTCCAACGAAGAACACTATGACCACCATCACCCAACACGATATCGGTGCCATCGAGCAGAAGGTCAAGGCGGCACATCCGCCCTTCGCACTCCTGAAGCAAGAGTTACAGCAAGTTATTGTCGGGCAGCATGAGTTGCTCGAAGGATTGATCATCGGGCTGCTGTGCAATGGTCACATTCTCATTGAAGGCGTACCGGGCCTTGCAAAGACCACCGCAGTGGCAACACTTGCAGCCGCCATTCGCACTTCGTTTCATCGAATCCAGTTCACGCCGGACTTGTTGCCTTCCGACTTGATTGGAACCATGGTGTACAGCCCCGCCACGCATGAATTCAGCGTGAAAAAGGGTCCGGTGTTCGCCAACATTGTGCTGGCAGATGAAATCAACCGCGCGCCCGCCAAGGTGCAGAGTGCGCTGCTCGAAGCGATGCAGGAACGGCAAGTGACCATCGGCGGCGAGACATTCAAGATGGACGATCCATTCTTGGTGCTGGCGACGCAAAATCCAATTGAACAAGAAGGCACCTACCCGCTTCCAGAGGCACAGGTGGATCGCTTCCTGCTGAAGATTGTGATCACCTATCCAACGCGTACCGAGGAGCGACAGATTCTTGATCGCATGTCGCGCACCACTGGAAAGATCTCCGTGAAGCCGGTCATGCAGCCGGAGGAGATTCGCGCGGCGCGTGCGGTTGTTGATGAGATCTTTGTGGATGACAGCATCAAGGACTACATCGTGTCCCTGGTGGTAGCGAGCCGCGATCCCGCCGCTTACAAAGTGCCCGTGAAAGACTTGCTGCAATACGGGGCATCGCCACGCGCAACGCTGGCACTTGCACAAGCGGCGCGCGCCAAGGCATTCTTGGATGGGCGCGGATTTGTAGTTCCACAAGATGTCAAGGATGTGGCGCATGCAGTGCTCCGTCATCGCTTGGGGCTGAGCTATGAAGCCGAAGCGCTGGAGAAGTCATCGGACGATGTGGTGCGCGCGTTGCTTGAGCATGTCCCCGTTCCCTGATCAGTGCCATGCAGACGTCTGAATTGCTTCGCAAGGTTCGCCGCATCGAAATCCGCACGTCACACCTGGTGAGTGACGTGATGGCTGGCCAATTCCGTTCCGCCTTCAAGGGACGCGGAATGGAATTCGAAGAAGTCCGCCCGTACCAGTACGGCGACGACGTTCGTTCTATTGATTGGAACGTGAGTGCGCGCACCGGCTTTCCGCACGTCAAACTGTTCCGCGAAGAGCGCGAGCTCACCGTCATGCTGGCGGTTGATCTCAGTGGTTCGCTTTCATTTGGAACGCATGCCCAACTCAAGCGCGAGTTGGCTGCGGAAATTGCTGCCACGATCGCGTTCAGTGCCATTCGATCCAATGATCGCGTCGGCCTGGTGTGCTTTACTGACCGTGTGGAGCGCGTTGTTCCGCCGCGCAAGGGTTCGCGTCATGTGTTGCGGATCGTGCGTGATCTCTTGGGATTTGAGCCAAGTAGCCAGGGCACGGACATCGGCGGTGCCATTGCTGAGGCAACTCGCATGTTGAGCCGGCGCTCGGTGCTCTTTGTAGTGAGCGATTGGCGTTCCAATACTGTCTCGGCCAAGGGCGGCGAGCCATGGGAAGACGCGCTGCGCATCGCGCGCATGAAGCATGATGTGATTCCGGTTCTGATTCGCGATCGCCGTGAACATGCGATGCCAGCACTTGGTCTTGCTGAATTCATGGACGAAGAAACTGGCGAGTGCATCGTGGTGGACCTTGGATCCAAGGCGGTACGCAATCGATTTGCGCAACTGGCTGCGGCGGAGGGATCACTGCTTGATGAAACGCTTCGCAAGCTGCGCTCAGAGGCCATCCGCGTGGAGACGGGTGGGGACTTTGTTGCACCACTCACTACGTTCTTCCGCCGCCGCGAGGCACGGAGGGCACGATGAAGAACTCGCGTGCGATCGTGGTCAGTCTGGCGCTCGGATTGAGCGGAGCAGCGTTCGCCCAAGATCCGGCGCTTGCTCCACGTGCGACCGGCCGCGCTACGGAGCGGGCACCCGCGCAATCGCGTGTGCGGCAGGAAGTCAAAGAGGGCCCACTCAGCGTGGTGCGAATAGTTGATGCGCAACAGTGGCAAACAGGCGCACCCATCACCATGCAGATCTCTGTCATTGCGCCGGACGGAATGTCGCTGCAACTGCCGGAGATTGGCAGCACGTTCGGGCCATTTGATGTGCGACCGTCGCGCAGCCAACCAGCAAGCACGGGCAAAGCAGGCATGGTTGTAGAACTGGTGGCATGGGAGGCCGGCCCACTTGAGATTCCTGCGATCACCGTTTCGATGACCAGTGCTGACGGAACAAAGACCACCGCAACGGTTCCAGCAACAAGCGTCACACTGACATCGCTCATTGGCAGCGAGCTTCCGCTGACTGAACTTGCATCGGAGATCCGCGGCCCCGTGGAGATTGACACGCGCGCGTGGTGGTGGTGGGCCATTGCTGCCGGCGCAACCGTGGCGGCGGGGGCGTTCGTGTGGTGGCTGATGCGCCGCCCAACGCAGCAGCCCGTGGTGACTCCGGTAGCGCCGGGCGAATGGGCGCGACGCGAGTTTGACCTCTTGGAATCGCAACGGCTTCCCGAGCGGGGCGATGTAGAAGGATTCTTTGTGCGGCTCTCGGATGTGGTTCGCACCTACGTGGAGCGGCGCTATCAGATTGCAGCGCCCGATCAGACCACGCAGGAATTCTTAAGCCAAGCGGCGCACCATCCTGATCTTGCTGGTGACAATGAACGAACCCTTGGCGCATTCTTACGCAGTGCGGACATGGTGAAATTTGCCGCCGCGCGCCCCGCATCCGACACCTGCGCACACGCGCTCACGGCCATGCGCGGATTTGTGGAGCGAACCGCCCCGCCCACAAGCGAGGTGGAGCCATGAACGGATTTCATGAGGGTAGCGTGTGGTGGCTTCTCTTGCTATTGGCGGTGCCGCTCGCTTGGATTGCTGTTGCGCGTCCACGTTGGCGTGCAACCATCGGCTTCCCTTCGGTGGCGCCGTTGCGTGCAGCGGGCGCAACATTTGTTTCACGCACGTGGTGGTTGCCACTGGTGCTACGAATGGCGGCACTGGCAACGCTGGCGGTTTGCATGGCTCGACCCATCAAGGCCAACGAGCAGACGCGTGTCTACGTTGAAGGCGTAGCCATTGAGATAGTGGTCGATCGATCAAGCTCCATGCTGGCGATGGACTTCCAGAAGGATGGCCAACGCGCGGACCGATTGACGGCACTGAAAGAAGTGGCGGGGAAGTTCATCCTTGGCGGCGGTGGACTTGATGGTCGCCCCGGCGACCTGATTGGGCTCATTGCGTTCGCCCGCTATGCGGACAGCCTGTGCCCGCTGACACTTGATCATGATTATTTGGTGCAGGTGCTTGATGATATTGCCGTGGCTGGCAATCGTGGCGAAGACGGCACCGCCATCGGCGAAGCGGTCGCGCTGGCTGCAGAGCGGCTCCGCGATGCCACGGAGCGCGGCGGCGACCTTCCCAAGCCGAAGAGCAAGGTGATCATCTTGCTGACCGACGGTGAAAACAACGCCGGCGACATTGCCCCGACCACGGCTGCTGAAATTTGCAAGACCTACGGAATCACCCTGTACACCGTTGGAATGGGAACCATCGGCGAAGCGCCCTACCCCATGCAAACGCCGTTCGGTGGCACTCGGCTGGTACCAGTGCCGGTGAACATCGATGAGAAACTCTTGAGAGAGATGGCATCACTCACGGGCGGCCAGTACTTCCGTGCGACGGATTCCAACAGCTTGGAGTCGATTTACGAAACCATCAATCGACTTGAAAAGACCACCACGGAACAGCGCCGCTACTTGCAGTATCGCGACCTGGCTGTTGAAGGTTCTGACATTGCTGGCGTGCGCGTCGCTCCATTGCTGTTGATTGCGTTCTTCTTGATCGCGACAGAACTACTCCTTGCGCAGACACGGTGGAGGATGTTGCCATGAATCCCATGGACTTCACATTTGCCAATCCAGCGGCGCTCAACTGGGCGTGGGCAGTGTTGGCTCTGCTGGCTTTGGTGTTGATCAGAACCCGTGGTCGCGCGCGCGCGATGGCTGCCTTCGCCGATGCACCGCTCCTGCGGACCATCGCTCCCCGTGCGAATTCGGCGCGCCCGTTTGTGCGTGCGCTGCTCACGGTGGCGGCATTGGCCGTGCTGGTTCCGGCGCTGATGGATCCACGGTGGGGTGCGCAAGTGGAAGAGGTGAAGCGACGCGGCGCTGACGTCTTCTTTGTGATGGATGTGAGCCGCTCCATGACCGCGCAAGATGCAACGCCTGATCGCCTTTCACGCGCCCGCCAGTTTGTGGAGGAAACCGTTGAGTCGTTGGGTGGGGATCGCATCGGTCTCATTGAGTTTGCGGGCACTGCTGCCATGCGCGTCCCGCTCACACTGAATTACGGCGCGTTCCGCACCACGCTGGCGGAACTGGTGCCGCTCTCAGGTGCACGCGGTGGTACCGCATTGGCAAATGCCATCGCCCTGGCGGCCGCAAGTTTCCCGCCGGCATCGGCAGGCAGCCGTGCCATCATCATTATCTCTGACGGCGAAGATCTTGACGATGGTGATGCTGATCCAGTGGCCACTGCCAAGGAAGTGTTGGAGAAGGACGGTGTCCACGTCTATGCGATTGGCATTGGTGACTCGCGTGAAGGCGCGCGCATTCCGGAGTCGCGTGGCAAAGATGGGGTGCGGTACTTGGTGTTCGATGGCCAAGAAGTCTGGACCAAGTTGGACGAACGCGTCCTGCGCGAAACGGCCCTCGCGGGCGGTGGCGCGTTCATCCCAGCCGGGACTGGTCGCGTTGATATGGCGCGTGCCTATGCGCAAACAGTCGGCGCACTGGAGCGCAAGGAGTTTGAAGACGCAACCGTGACGCGGCGCACTCCGCGCTTTCAATGGTTTGCTGGCCTGGCGTTTATCGTTCTCTTGGTTGGCAGCATGATTCCTGCGCGCCGCGCACCGAAAGCGGAGGGAATTCCGCAATGAATCGAAACACGTCCATCGCACTTCTGCTCGCTGTAAGCATCACCGTTCCGGTGAGCGCTCAAGCGAATTCCGCACAGCGTCCATCCAGTGGGCCGGTTGTCGCGAAGACGCCTGCGCCACCGGATGCGCCGACGATCGCGCCAGGCGCTGCGACCGAGCGTGCACCCGAGCGTGCCGCCGAACCCGTCGACTTTCGCAGCGCTGCTCGCGCTGGCGAGGTGGCACTCCAAAGCGGTGACTTTGCGGGAGCCGCTGCTTCCTATGAAGCCGCACTTGCAGCACGACCCGATGCCGCCGACGCGGCCTACAACTTGGGCGTTGCGCTGTACAAAGCGGGCAAGTTCCAGGATGCAGCAAAGGCCTTCGCACGCGCGAGCACTTCAGCATCCAACGGTGAACGTACGGACGCTGCATTGAGCGCCTCAAGCCTGTACAACCGTGCTGCGAGTTTCTACAGCGCTACCAGATCACAGGCAGAAGCGGCGCAACGCATGCTGGAAACGCAACGCGCTGCAACGGATGCCGAGCCCAAGGAAGGCCAAGAGGCGCCGATCGATCCGGAAGCGCTCAAGCAAGCAATTGCAGATGCAAACAAGAGTCTTGGCGGCTTCAAGGACGCGGCCTACGCGGACCCCAATGATCTAGAGTCACGCGCCAATGCTGAGCAAAGCCTGCGCCTCGTTCGTGCCTTGGAGGAACTGAAGAAGCAACAGGACGAGAAGCAGAAGCAGGACGAGAAACAAGATCAAGGCGATAAGCAAGATCAAGACGACAAGAAGGATCAGAGCGATAAGCAAGATCAGGGCGACAAGAAGGATCAGAGCGACAAGCAAGATCAAGGCGACAAGAAGGATCAGAGCGACAAGCAAGATCAGGGCGACAAGAAGGATCAGGACGACAAGAAAGACAAGGGCGACAAGGACAAGAAGGACAAGGACAAAGAGGACCAGCAAGATCCGAAGGAACAGCCAAACAAGGACGGGAAGTCCCCGGATGAGCAACAGCCTCCTGAGCAGCCACAGCCCGGCGAGCCCGGACAGGCAAAGGATGGTCAAATGACCAAGGATCAGGCCGATCGCCTCCTGCAGTCGGTCCGCGATCGCGAACGTGAACGGCGCGCTGCGCAAGAACGCAAAGTGCAAGCCGAGGCCGCACGCGGCCGCAAGCCGATCAAGGACTGGTGACCAATCACATGCGTGCCACGATCATTGCCATCTTCCTGTGCCTCTCCCTGCTGCGAACCGTAGCGGCAGGCGATGCGCAGTTCCGCATGCCGGAGGGGAACGCGTATGAAGGCACCCCGTTTCTGGTGACCATTGAAGTCACCGACGCAAGCGATGTGAAGCCGCCGGTCGCTCCGGAGATCCCGGGTGCGACGGTGCGTGTCGTTGAACGCGGCCGGCAATCGATGACCGAGCTTCGTGGTGGACGGGTGCGCAATTCAACCTCCGTGACCTACGCAGTCGAGATCACGCCAGAGCGGGTCGGCAGCATCCAAATTCCTGCACTCACGGTGCTTGTTGACGGCAAGGAACTCCGCAGCAAGCCGCAACGCGTGGAAGTAATGAAGAGCGAAGCTGGCAACCTGTTGTCTGCCGAGGTCATTGGCCTACCAGCAGAGGGCTATGTTGGCCAACCGCTCGACTTGATCCTTCGAATCAGCGTCCGTGCTTTCAAAGATCCGTCCTATGGACAACTGAATGAGTCGCAGATGTGGCAACTTGTTGACTTACAGGGCAGCGAATGGGGCGAGTTTCAGCAGCAAGTCGCCGAGCTGCGACAGCGCAATGCCGCGCCGCGCGCCCAGCAGGAAGTGCGCAATGGCGGGACCTACTTCAATTATGAGTTGACGCGCCGGACATGGCCGCCAAAGACCGGGACACCAGATATCGGCGCGGTTCGAATCCGGATGACGTATCCGATTGCACTTCGCGAAGTGCAGAACCTGTTCCTCGACCGTCAACTCACTATCAGCGAGTCGCGACCACTCTCCGTCACTGCAAAGATGTCCGGCATCACCATTCTTCCGCTGCCGGAACTGGATCGCCCCGCTTCGTTTAGTGGCGCCGTCGGAGCGTTTGCTATTGCCGTGACTGCCAAGCCAACGACGGTTGCCGTGGGTGAACCGGTGACACTGACGCTGGCCATCACGGACATACGCGGCGGTGCAAATTTGGAAACGCTGCAGCCCCCTGCCCTTGCAGCCGATGTGCAACTGGCCAAGGAATTCCGAATTCCCAACGAACCGCTCTCCGGTATTGTCAGCGGTAACACCAAACGCTTTACCGTCACGGTTCGACCGCTCCGCGCTGGGACCGCCGCGATTCCACCTATTGAATACAGCGCGTTTGACCCGCAGAATCGCGCCTATGCGGTGAGTCGAAGTCAGCCGATTCCCATCACCGTTACCCCGGCAAATGAGATGGATCTGTCCAAGATCGTCACCGGCGGTGCGAGTACGACCACCGACGCAGCGACGCCCGGAACGCAATTGACAGAAGTTCAAGGCGGTTTGGTGGCCAACCGCCCGGTGACTGAAGCGCTTCTTGCCGACGAACGATTGCACACCGGCCCGATCGAACTCGCCGGACTGGTCTTGCCGCCGGTTGGGGCCGCCGTAGCACTTGCCTTTCGAATGCATCGCACCCGGCACGCGCGCGACGGCGGTCTTGCTCGTCGCAGTCGTGCGCGCCGAACCGCGGATGCACGACTGCGTGCCGCGACCGACGCCACGGGACTCGCCGGTGCGATCACTGGATTTGTGGAGGACATGACCGGTCGTGCTGCCGGAACACTCACGCGCGGTGACCTGGAGCGCGTCCTCGCAACCGCTGGTGTTGATCACGAACTACGAAACCGTATCGCTGAATTCCTTGGTCACTGCGACCGTGCCCGGTATGCAGGGGCTGCCACGCCAGCCGAACTGGCGGCCGAGGCACAGCGCGCCATCGATGCACTTGATGCTGCGCGCCTCCGCGCAACCAACGGGGGTATCCGATGAACTGGTTCATGAAACTCTGCATGGCGCTGTGCGTAGTGACGGCTGCCGTTTGCGCAACCGAAGCCTCCGCTACTGACGTCGACCGAACAACCGGTGCCGCAAGCCGCGCGCAAACGGCGTACGAGCGCGGCATACAACTTCGACGCACTGACGCAGCGGCGAGCCTGGATGCGTTCCGCGAAAGCGCTCAGTTGTGGGAGCGAATCCGTACCGCCGGCGCCGAGAACGGACCACTTGAATTCAACCTCGGCAATGCATACATGGAGTCGGGCGACATCGGTCGTGCGATCGCCGCGTACGTGCGCGCTGAGCGATTCATACCGGGCGACTCCGACTTGGAACACAACCTGTCGCGCGCGCGTGCGGGAGTAAAAAGTTCCTTCGAGCGAACGGGCGGCACGCTCCTGGTGGATTCCGTGGCGCGCTGGTGGCACTTGGTGCCGCGATCAGTCCGAATGCTCCTTGGCTGGCTGTGCTGGCTTGGTTTCTGGGGAACACTGGCCGCATGGTTCATCCGTCCGGCCACCCCGCGCGGTGGCGTGGGTGCGGCACCCGGAGCCGGCTGGCGCGTGGCGATCATCACGCTTCTGTGCGGGGCAACACTCTTTGGCGGCAGCGTGATTGCTGATGAGTACCTCCATACCAGCCGCCCGCGCGCGGTGCTGGTGGACAACGGCGTCACGCTCCGCAAAGGTAACGGCGATGGATTCGAACCCGCGTTCGTGGAAACGCTCGGCGCAGGCGTCGAAAGCACCGTGATCGAGACTCGCCCGGGTTGGCTGCGCATCGAACTGCCGGATGGTCGTTCCGGATGGATTCGTGAGTCGCAGGCCGCACAGTTGTAGAGCGGCGTGGCGGTCGATGGACTCGACTCATCGGCGTGATCGGACAACACGGCCGAAGTAAAAACAAAAGCAAGCTCGCCCCGCGATGATGCGGGGCGAGCGAAGCGGAGAGGGTGGGATTCGAACCCACGAGCAGGCAAGCCCGCTGCTAGTTTTCGAGACTAGTCCCTTCAACCGCTCAGGCACCTCTCCGGGTGGAACGGGACAAAGACAGTATGCGCGGGATCTGGGCGTCGGTCAATTCCGACGCTCTGCAATCCCGGTGCGAAGTCAGCGACGAGGCGGAGCCTCAAGCCCGCTGGCTTCCCAATCAATGGTGATCTTCTCTTGCACAATCTCGTCGATGACGACTTCGAAGTCGGTCCGACCATTGCGCTCAACGAGCGGACGGGCTCCGTCAACGAGTTCGCCGAGGCGACGCTGGATCAGGGCGGTCAGCTTGAAACGGCCGCCGAGCTTTTGGACGATTTCATCGCTCTTCAATGCGTCAATCACGAGCAGGCTCCGATAGGAAAGACCGAATGTGCATGGAACGTTCACGAAGGGCACCGCCCAATCGCGAGCCGAGCAGTATAGCCCTGCCCCGCGCAGCCGCAAAGAGCCGAGAATATGCGCACCCCTGCCCCGGTACCCTCCTCCGGTGCCTCCAAGTGGAAATCAGCGATTCCCGGCCGTCCTGCACGTCAAGCGCGGCGAAGATTTCGACCGTGCCTACGCGCAGCGGCGCCGCCAGGACTGCGGCGGGATCATTGTCTACGCAGCGCGCAATGAGCTGCCGATCACGCGCATCGGACTGAGCGTCTCCCGCAAGGTTGGGAATGCCGTGGCTCGGAACCGATTGAAGCGACTGTTGCGTGAGGCATTCCGCGCGGTGCAGCACGATTTGCCAACCGGGCTCGACCTGGTAGTGGTGGCGCGACGACATGGCGAGTGGGACGCTGAACGGTATCGAAACGCGTTGCATCAATCAGCGCGTGCACTGCATGCGTTGATTCACGGCACCGGGTCGTGACCACATCCACCCCATGGGTTGCATCGCGCAATCCGGCATGCTGCAAGCCACGACCCACGCAACGCGCCGTGCCGCTCAATTGCTTCCGCGCCATAGACAGAACATGATGGCTGAAATCGGCACCATCCACGCGTGAGCCATGCAATGCGGCGCTGATAGAAATGAATGCCACCAATACATGCGCGCGCCGGCAAGCCAACGCTCGGGAGCTGCACATTGCCAGGCACACCGTGCGCAGCACCATCATCGGTGTGTGCCCCGACACGTTTCGCCTGCGCAGCGCCAAGCTCGGCCTGACGCGGCTCAGGCATGTTGCACCGGATTACGTGTCCGACCAACGCCGGCAATTTCAACTTCAACAACGTCGCCTGCCTGTAAGAACACCTTCGGCGAACGCCCAAACCCCACCCCGGATGGCGTTCCGGTGATGATCACCGTGCCAGCCAGCAGCGTGGTGCCACGCGAAAGTTCCGAAACAATGCGCGCTACGGAATGGATCATCAATGAGGTCGACGAATCCTGCATGACCACGCCGTTCAGGCGAGTAATGATGCGGAGCGCCTGCGGATCCGGTACCGCAGATGCGGGCGTAACCGCGCTCATCGGGCAGAAAGTGTCGAATCCCTTGCCACGACAGAACTGGCCACCACCACCCTCGCGCTGCCACCAACGTGCAGTGACATCATTCGCGGCGGCGTATCCACCAATCACGGTGAACGCCTCCGATTCTGGAACATCCTTACACGTGCGACCAATGATGACGGCCAGCTCGCCTTCAAAGTCGACCTGCGGTCCGTGCTCATCGCAAATTGCCGGGATGACGATCGCATCACCATCGGCACAGGCAGACGCGGGATTCTTCATGAACATCACCAACGCGTCTGGAGCCTTGCCACCCATTTCAGCGACGTGGTCGGTGTAGTTTTTTCCGATCGCAAGAATGGCTGGAGGTGGCGTGCGCATGGCGCGAAGGCTACCGGACAGCCCGCCTGGGAATCAGCGCTTACGGTCCATGGAGCCTTCCTTGCGCTCCTTGTCCTGTGCGGCACGCTTGCTCTCCCGCTCCGCTAGACGCGCGCGGTAGGCCTCCATGTTGGGCGGCTCCGGGAACAGATTCTCTGCCTTCGCCCCGCCTGAACCAAGCGGGCTTGTAGCCAGGTCTGCCTCAATCCGCGCACGCGCCGAGTCATAGACCATGGCACGCTGATCTTCCGGCAATCGGTTGTACACCGTCAGCCGATCAACCAGCGGGAGCGACTGATCTTGCATGATGCTCACCAACACATCTTCGACGCTGCGCTCCAGCGAACCGATCAGATCTGCAAGTCGCGCGTCGCCCATCTTGGTGCGGAAGTCAGTGAATCGGTTGGTGCGGAAATACTCAGTGAGATCGCGCGCGTACACCAGCGCCTCGTCCAGCACCTTCTTCTTGCCAACCAGATATCCCTCCAAGAACCCGCGCCGCAGGATGGCGGAGAGATCGGTGCGCGCAATATCAGGGACCATTTCGTATTCACCAAACGTGGCATTGCGCACAAATACATCGACCGGAGCCACGTACTTATTGTTGGGAATGAGTCCGCCGCGACCGCATAGTTTGTCCAGTTCATCAAGCAGTTTCTGTGCTTCCTCAACCTCACCGGCGTGGTACAGCTCGCGCACTGCCTGCGCCATGAAGTTCTCATAGAAGTCAACGAACGTATCCGGTCCGCCACCGCGTGCCTTGTAATGCTTGCTGTACAACTCGCGGAAATAGCGATCAATGGCCTTAATCCACCGAATGTCATAGAGACGCGTTGGATTGTCCGTTGAGAACGGATCGACGCGCATCAGACCCGAGTGCGCCAACGCCTGCATCGCCTGAATAGTGGTGCGATCGTCATTGAGAATCCGGTAGATGTCCTCGTCGTTGTTGTAACGCTCCGCACCAATTTCCGCGCCCATCTTGGACCAATAGAACGCATGTGACTGCGGATGCCGCCAATCAAAGGGGCCAAATTCCCGCGTGTAGCGGGCCATGCGTGCTGGCTCCATGTTGTAGTCATCAATCAGTACACGCTTGCGGAGGAACGTCACCAAGTCATCAATCGCCTTGGCGTTCGCAGGGTCTGAGAAGACATCATCCATGGCGGCGTACACCGCGTCGCGACGGCGAAACTGATCCTGCAGATTGAAGAGCTTGGCGTAACCCGCGCCAGTGCGAACCGAATGCCACCGTCCGTGCATGAATAGCAAATCACGGTCAAGCTTTACTTTGTACTTGGGGTCGAACGCCTGCATCTTTGCCTCAAGCGTGGCAAGCATGGTGGCTACCCCTGGGTCACGCGCAACCAATTCTTCATAGGTGTCCGGGGCATCGGCAATCGCCTGCAGCCACGCGGCACGCGCTGTAGTTCCTGCCGGTGGTTCGCCAAGAAGCAGGTGCCACTCCTTGGCCAGTTCACGCTTGTAATACAAATGCGCGTCGTCGCTGAGTCCGTCGACCTTGTGCGCAAACCACCATCCAAGTTCCTTGTAGAGGATCAGGTCGTTCGGGTTGTAACGAATTCCCTTGTTGCGAACCAGGTCAAGGCCTTCGTTGACGAGCCGCCAACGCTCCTCGGGAGTGCTGGTCATCACCGAGAGGTTGTACGCCAAGTTGTGACCGTGGAACGCCCACACTTCGCCAAAGCGTGGCTGCAATTTGGTGATCAGATCGGCCAAGCGACGCGCGTCGTAGAACTGTGAAAGTTCCCGCATTTGTTGCAGGCGAATCCACAAATAATCGACCACCAGTCCGCGCAACGCGCCGACTGCTGCGCCAATGGCAACGATGGGCGGTGCCCCCTCCACTGACACGTTCGTATATCGCAACTTGCCGTCGTCGCTTGCTGCAACGATGCGCGGCAGCAACGTGCCCGCAACAAACAGCGCCGCCACGGCAAACAGCACCGAAAGGATCTGGATGGTTCGATCACGCATCGGTCAGCCTTGGCCGCTGTAGACGGCAATCTCCTTCCGACGAATCCCCAGCCAACCGATCAGAAGCACGCCGCCCGTCCAACCAAGGCCGATACCAACAACGGTGTCAAACAGCGTGGACCACGTGATGGCGCGCCCTTGCGCAAGCGAATCGCTGGGACTGCGCGCCGCGAAGCCGCGCAACAGGAATTCAACGGTTCGGGCGATCGCCAAGACCACCACCTGAAACGCCCAAATGATGATGCCGCTCTTCTCGTCCGGTGAGTAGTACTTGATGGAGGTTGCCAAGAACGGAGTCAACGTTGCCATGGAGAACACGCCGAAGGTCAGCAGCACCGCAATCGGGAAACTCAGCAGCGAACCCGCCGCCACTGCGAGCGCTGCCAAGAACGCCAATTTGCATCCATCAACAATGATGGCGGAAACCAAATTTCCAGTGAACGTGGACTCGTTGGCCATCACTTCCAATGAATCGTCTTGCACAAAGATGGTCACTGGTGAAGCGACCGGCTCCTTCTTCTCCTCATCCCATCCGGCTGAAAATATTCGGATCTTGAGGTCGCCCTGCTCGTCAACAAACTTGGGGTCAATATCAAGCGTGTATGCCTCGCCGGGCGTCCATTCGCGCAATTCCCACATGCCCGCGCCGCCACCGGTGGTGTACTGGAACATGGCCGGGAACTTCTGATGTTCATCATCGCCACCGCCGTGCAGCTTGTAGCGCAGCGAAATTCCACGCTTCTGCGCAACGATGCCTGCGAGGCCATGGAACACGTACTCATGACTGTCACCAGGCGCGATACGCCGTTGTTGATCAAGGAACTCGCGCTGCTTGGTAACCGCAATACTGCGGCGCGTTTGCGCATCGTCAGCCGTGCCGTTGGCAATGTCAGCCTTGAGCACTGAGTCCCCCTCAATGGTCTGATCAATGATCTCGCGAAGCCGTTCCGGCGGAAGCATTTCAAACTCGGGGCGAAATCCAACGCGCCCCACCAGGACGGTGTCGCGCACGTCGCGGGCATCACGCTCATCGGTTGGCTTCTGCGAGGCAAGGTAGGAGGTACCCGCCGCCAACAGAAGTCCGCCACCGATCACCAGCGAAAGCCCAAGCGTTAACGTGCCAATCCATTTACCAAGCAGCCAACCGCCGTGCGAGATCGGCTTGGTGACCACGGACCACACCTGACGGTCGCGAATCTCAAACGCGGTGCTGGCGCAGCCGAACACAATCACAAAGAGCGCAGCCATGGTGTAGGAAGCGGTATGACCCCAGTCCAGGAATCCAGGAATGGCCTGCAAAAGCGCCTCGCCCCGCTCTCGGGAGAGCGCAAGGAATGGAACGATCATGGCGATCGGCAAGGCGAAACCCGGGAGCGCCAGTGTGCGGACTCCCTCAAGAGCGGTGTTGGACGCCACTGCAATCGAACCGGAACGAAAGCCCAACAATGCACGCGCGCCGTTCCACAGGAACGCAAAAAGCAAGAGAGAAAGTGCAGAACTGATCAGCCACTGTGTGCCCGTCGGCCAACCCATCCACCAACAGAACGCGGCACCAGCGCCCACGGCGCCGCCCACTTCCAAGGCAGGCAGTAGGAGCCCGATCCACACCACTGCGAGTGCACCAATCCCCGTGACCACCATCAAGGCGATCACCAGCGCGGGCGATCGAACCAGTACATAGGGCATCCACAGCGGAACTTGATCACCAAGGAGCCGCCATGAGAGTTCTTGCTTGACATCGGCAGGCATGACGCCTGCGTCATCAAAGAGATCAATGGCACGACCAACCACCCGAGCGCCGCCGTACTCACGATCACCAACCGTTACCGTGCCAAGTTGCATGATCTGCATGGCCGCGGGATCACGATCCTGCGCAGAGCACTTCTCCAACGACTTCAAGATCCCGGCCCGCTGCGTCTGCAGCGAGAACGCCGTGTTCAGGAGCGGCCACGCCACCAGCCCGAGCGCGATGAGGATGGCCAGTGTTGCCAGAATGCGCGCCGCACGTGTTTCCATGCGCTCGCCGAGCCACCGATGGAGCCGCGCCACGAGTCCGGTCACGGATTTCCGCCCCCACCGAGAAGATCATCAATGACTGATCGGTCAACATCCTTTGGCGGTTCGGGAGCCTTGGTGGGCTTGGAAGGACTGACGGCGGGTTCAACCTTGCCAACCGGAGCACTGGGCTTGCCCGTCACCAATTCCGTGAGCACAGCCGCATCAGCAACCGGCGAAACTGGCGCGGTTGCAGCGACCGGCTTGGTGGCTTCCGGCGCGGCTTCGAGCTCCGCAATCAATCCACCGCCCTCATTCTCCTCACCACGAAGGAACGCCGCGGTCGGGCCGCCTGCACCTGCACCACTCGTCGAAGCACGATCATTGCGCGCGCGTTCAACAATCTGCAAGAAGAGATCCTCAAGCCGCTGCCGAGGCGCAGCGACACGCTCTACTTCCACGTGCGCGGTCTCGCGAATGATCCGTTCGATGGTGGTGATGGTGGCCGCGTCCAATCGCGGTGTAGTGATGACGGTCCGGCCGGAATCTTCCAGCAACTCATCAACCGTTCCCTCGCTGCGAATCTTGCCGCCGTAGAGAATCACCATGCGATCACACACATCCTGGACATCATCAAGCTGATGACTCGACAAGAGAATGGTCTTGCCGCGTCGACCAAGGTCAAGAAGCAGGTCTTTCACTTGGCGTGAACCAAGCGGATCAAGCCCCGACGTTGGTTCATCAAGAATCAATAGATCGGGATCGTTGATGAGTGCTTGCGCAATACCCAACCGGCGCGCCATCCCCTTGGAAAATTCGCCCACCGGGCGATTGGCAGCATGCGTCATGCCCACCATCTCCAGTAGTTCATCGATACGACTGCGGCGAATGGCACGTGGCAATCCGAAGAGTTTGCCGTAAAAATCCAGCGTTTCAACCGGTGTCAAGAACCGGTACATGTAACTCTCTTCCGGCAGGTACCCAATGCGCCGCTTCACGGCAACATCGGTGGGCTCCTTGCCGAACACGGTGAGATTTCCCTTGCTGCGATGCAACAAACCGAGAATCATCTTGATGGTGGTGCTCTTGCCGCTGCCGTTTGGACCAAGCAATCCAAAGATCTCGTCGCGGCGGATCTCAAAGGAAATCCCGTCCACGGCTACTGCCTTTTGGCGCAGCCAGAAATCACTGAAGACCTTGGTCAGGCCCACTGCTTCCACCACTATGTCATTGTTCACAGCCGTTGCCATGCGAGCCACTCCTTGCCGACATCAGTCGCGGCCAAAGCCCTTCTGGGCATTGCGATCGAGGCGACGTCCGGGTTCATCAATGGTGATCTGCCGGCTTCCGAGTTGGAAATTCACAGCATTGCCTCCCATTGCTTCCATCTTGCGGCGCTGCACTTCGCTCTGCCGACGCGCCTGCATGACTTCGTTGGAACTTTCAATGTTGATACGTACTGGTCCACCAGCGTCCGGTGCCGCCACCATTTCCGCTGTCGGCGAAGCAAGCACTTGCCGCACCGCGTCCAACCACAACTTACGAACGAGTTGCTGCGGATTCTCACGGAAACTTGGGGCGAGCCCGTTCAGGCGACCAACTTCTTTACCCAGCGTGGCACGGACCGATGCTCGGTACGCCTGCGCACGGGCGATGATCGCCGACGTTTGGCCAACATTTGTTGCTCCCTCAAGGCGCGTCCCCAGCTCTTGCATCACCGCATCAGCGGCAGTGAGATCGCCACGAGTGAGTTCTGTTTCATAGCGCTGCACCAAGTCCAAGATCTGTGCGTAATCGGCTCCAGCCATACCAACCAGGGTGGCGTTTGCTTCTTGCTGAGCCTGCTCCAATGCCAACTTGCCGTTTTCGCGGGCTTCTTGCACTCGACTGAACGTGTTGCGGATCGCCAGCGGCGCAATCTTCTCTGGAATGGTCACCACGCCAAGCTTGACGCCCGACTTCATGGAATCGAGCGTGGACTGCGCGCGCTGACGGAGTGCTTGCTCCGGCCCGTCACGATTTTCTAGCAACTCCTGCAGCGTGAACTGCGCCGCCGTCTGCACCATTCCGCGTGCAAGCGCATACCTCACCACTTCTCGCAAGGAATCGGGCTGAAACTGATCGAGCGTACGAACCGCATCTTCCACCGTGTACTCAGCAGCAATGCGGACGTGGGCAAGGTCGCCGTCCGCCGTGATGAGCGAACCATCCAGACCAGGACGAATTGGATCGTCAGGAGTGGTGGCCGAAGCTGCTTGATCAACCGTGGTCATGCCCTGCTTGAAACGCGGCCAGAACTCGCCATTGAGTTCCACCGCGTCCTTCTGTGGCAGCAGCACAATCTCTCCCACTGGATACGGCCAGAATGGCTGCAAACCAGGGGAAACTTGTTCATCACCAGGCGCGCCGACGATGCGTCCAAAGAACGTCTTGACGCCCGTCTGGCCTTCCTGCACCGTCTGGAATCCACTGAAGAGGAACACCACCACCAATGCCAAGATGGCCACCTGCAACACTCGGTAACTGAGGCGCAGCGCCTCGCCGAGCGACTGGTTTGCGGGATCCATCGCCTGCCGCATGGCAGCCTCGGCTCCGGTGCCGGATGAAACGGTGTATTGCGCGCTTGCTCCACGGCGTGGCGCTTCGTCGGCGGGCGGCGTGGCGTTGAGTTGCGGGTTCATGTCCGTCATCAGCGTGGGTCCTTACTCAGCGTGCAAGCACTCGACGTGGCACTCATCACTTGGTCTTTGCGGCATTGCCCGGCTGCGGGATGCCCTGCGCATTTACAGGCGCGTCAAGATTGATGAGGTGAAACGGAGCGCGTGTGGTGTCGGTGATGTAGGTGGTGCTGGAGCTCAGCGATGCCTTCAGCGTGTCAAGCCACGTCAAGAAGATCGCCAGTTCTGCTTCGCCCTTCATCTCTTGGTAATAACGCGTGGCTTCTTCATTGCCCTTGCCTTCAATGCGTGCAGCCCATTGATCGGTGAAGTTCATGATGATGTCAGCCTGACTCTTGGCCTGGCTCTTGATGGCCTCGGCGGCACTGGCGCCCTTGGCCTCCTCAAGATTTGCCAACGTCTCCTGCACTGCAGCCATGCGACGCAGCACTGCAACGGTGGTCTTGTTTGGGAGGACCACCTGCGAAATGCCCACACTGACGGGCATGGTGCCAGCCAGGCGGGTCTTCTGCAGGTCACCAAGAATGGCGGTCTCGGCGTCGGCAAGTTTGCCACCCTGACCAACGAGGTCGCCGAATGCGTATCCACCGATCGCCCGAAGCGAGCCCTGAAGTTGCATCTCCAGTGCGTTGGAAGCACCCTCCACCGATGCGTAACTGGTGAAGAATCGCAACGCTTCCTCAGGCGTGGTGTCAATGCGCCAAGTCATGAATGCCTGCACCAATACTTGCTGACCGTCACGAGTGAGCACGGTTTCCAGCGGGCTCTCAATGAGTTGCTGCCGCGTATCAAGTCGAGTGACCTGATCGATGAAGAATGGTGCCTTCATGTGCAGGCCCGGCTCGGTAATCACCCCCGCAGGCTTCCCGAAGCGCGTAACGATCGCGATTTCATGGAAGTTCACCGTGTAGGTGGTGTTGTAGAGCACAAGCACAAGCACGATGAGCGCGCCGACAACGATGCCGATGGTGCGATTCATGGGTTACTTACCTTCCCCAGTTGCCGGGGGCTTTTCTTTCTTCTCAAGATAATCAGCCAAGTTCAATCCAGACTCAGCCTGCTTCATAGTGACATCAATGTCAGTGCGGCCGGATACCGACTCGCCCAAGACATACTTCACGCGCACGCCCGCAAGCGCGCGTCCAAGCACCTGCATGGTGCGGAATTGCTTATAAAGTTCGGGTGCGGCATGGAACGAAGGAGCCTGCCCCAGCACTTCGGCTGAGTCACCGGCCGCGCCCATCACGATCGCCCAGCGCTTCGCACGCGCCTGCGAAATGACTCGCGCCGCGCCGCCCTTGCTCTCCACCACCAACCGCTCCACCACAGCGCGCTTCTCCATCGCTGCTGCGCTGTCAACACCACTCTCCTTCTCAACGGAATCCAACGCGGCAATGGCAGCGACAATCCCGTCGGCTCGCTCTGGGCTGCCAGCAATGGACGCCATGGTGGCGCGCGCCATACGGTCCGCTTCTTCGCGCAACTTCCGGGCATTCTGCATGTCGATGGAAATCTCTTCAAACATGCCCGCGCCCTGTCCGGCCGGCGGACGCAACGTGGGTACCTGAATCGCCACTACTTCAACGCCCGCCTTGGCAGCGTCAAAGCTGGCTTGAATGCGTTCGCGCAACGAACGAATCAGCGAATCACCGCGCGGGCTGAGCACGGCGTCCATCGGTTGCGTAGAGAGGTACCGAGTGACTTCACGTAGCGCGATGTCACGCAGAATGCGCTCGCGCATATCAGACGCCGTGCGACGAACGCGCGTGTCCGAGGCGAACGCAAGCCACTCCAAGAGACCCTTGGGAGCAATGCGGTAGGTCATCACGATGTCCGCGTCCACCAGCGCAAAGCGCTGAGAAACTGCAGCCGCCGATGCGTCGGGCTGCGCGTCAACATCGGATCGACCACTTAGATCTTTCTGAACTTGCTCAGAGAGCAGCGGCGCGGCAACCATGTACGGATAGCGATCGGGATCGCTGTTGGCTTCCTCGCTCCACACATTCACGCGACCCACCTTGACTGGCCGCGCGCCGAGCACCAAGCTGCGGAGCCGCGCCACGTCTTGCACTGATGCGGTCTCGATCGGCCATGGCCACTTGAACATCAC
>CAMDUB010000014.1 GCA_945878575.1 Phycisphaera mikurensis NBRC 102666
ATTCACTACGTTGTCGTCATCAAGGTCACCGTTGATGAGTGCAGATTCACCAGTGACATTCATCTGGTAGTTGGTTCCATTGATACTCACTGGAACTTGGGATACCAAGCTGTGCAGATCATCATCAGCAGTGGCGCAGTTGTAGTCGCCGATTGGAAGTTGCAGCGTTGCAGTTGCAGTTCCGCTCATGAAGGTCATGACATCGGTGAGGGTTACATCGTCTACGCGGAAGCCAATGCATCGGGTCATTGATGATGCGTAATCGGTGCCTGCATACGCGACCGTTACATTCATCAGGTGATACGAATTCACAGTAACCGAAGTGGTGGCCGTGGAGGTACGACCACATGCGTCGGCGGCAGTCCATGTCACGACCGTGGTCCCACACAGCCACGGCGCTGAAAGTAACAAGGCGCCATCGCTTCGAGACCATGTCAGTACTGCGGTGCTGCAACTGTCTGTGACGGTCGGGTTACCGATTTCACGAACTGCCAAGCAACCAGCACCGGCGTCGGCCGCCACCACAAGGTCCGCGGGGACATCGGTGATGACCGGACCAACACTGTCGATGGTGATCGGCAGTGGGTTGACGGTGGGCAGTGAGGCAGGGGTGCCGTTGCCGTCGGCGAGCAAGATCGGCGCCATGGCAGGATCGAATGACACCTGTTCATCACCATTGCAATCATCAGTGATCACTCGGAAAGTCACGCGTGCAACACGCGTCGTGGCTGCAGTGCCTGTTCCGCCATTCGCCACCGAGGAGACCCAGAACAATTTGCCCGCCGCAGTGTTGGGAACAACGAGTGGTGTAGTGGTGATCGGTGCATCTCCGCCGGCCAGACTGACAAATTCCAAGACAGTCTTGTCGTATTGAATGCCGAACTGCCCCGCCACCATGACGATGGTCGGGTTGTTGACGACGACGTCATAGGTCACGAGATCGCCAATTGCGGCGCAGGTGGAGCTGTTTTGATCGGCCGGACCGACAAGGTTGATACTTGGTGGAGCGGACTCAGCAAGTCGAACACTGATATTGTCAATGTTTGAGTTGTATGCGCTGAGGCAATTAGGAGCTCCGCCACCGATAGCCTCAATTTTCAAGGAAGTGGAGTAGATGTCGGCGACAAATTCCCACGAAGCAGTCGCCCAAACGTTTGTTGGAGTGTTCGTTGGATCAAGGCGCATGGAATGAAAGCCACACGAAACTAGAACGGCGTCGTATTCGTCGATGTCGATATCCAATCGCACGCGATAGGTGTTTCCAGGTACAAGTTCCAACGTCTGCGTGATGCTCCCGTTGTTGTTGCAACCGCAGCAGACGCTGCCCTGCACGCTCACGAAGTACTGACCACCTGATGGATTGACGAGCGTTTCATCGCACGGTCCTTGGTCGGTGTTTCTGTACAGGTCTTCGGTGTAGAACCCCCCGCGTATCCAAGGCGCGATTCCGAATCCGCAGGAAGTGAAGCACTCATTTGGGCACCCCCCGAACACGGCCGTCTCGAAGCCACCATCAATGATCAACTCAGGCCCGTCGGCCGATGCCGTCGTCGTTGCAATTCCGATCGCCACAATTGCCACGCGTGCAATTTTGCTAAACATTTTCTAGATCTCCTTGTTCGTGTTTGTCTCCGTCTGCGCAACCCCGGTGGACACGCTTGGCGCAGCAATTTAACCCGCTACGACCAATTCGGCTAATCGAATTGTGTCACCGTGCACAGATTCACTGGAACAATTCTGCGGAGAACAAGGTCTGAGCGGCCGCGGGCCAGTTGCCCGCCTGTATTGCCCAACTACGCTCACGCGGTCTTCATGCCCTCCCGCCTCCGCAACACCCTCCGCCACGCGTTCGCTGTCGAGCCAGCCGGACCAGCCGTGCCTTCGCCGGAAGAACGCGCCGCGCTCGATCCGCTCATCGCGGAGATTCGGCGGCGCGGGTTGGTGACTCCCGCGGTGTTCTTCCTCGAGAGCGTTGAGCCACTCAATAACGTCGGTGCGCAGGCGTTGCACTTCATGCAGCCGTTTGCAACTGCGGTGCTCGACCCCGTGCGCTACGCGGTACTCGTCAAGTACTTGGAGCGCCGCGGCAGCATCGCGTGGGTGGTGCAGGAGCTGCAGCGGGAGGGGTGATGGCGGTGGTCAGTTGTCGCAGGTGCCCCAGGTGCTGAGCATCACCCCCAGATCCGCGCCATTCACCACGCCGTCGCGGTTGAGGTCCGCCGCGCATCCGCCCGTGCAGTTGCCCCACGCGCTCAGCATCACGCCCAGGTCCGCACCGTTGACGATGCCGTCCGCCGTCAGGTCGCCCGTGCAGTCGCAGATGGTGTTTCCACCGAGGTCTGCCCACGCGCCGCTCACGTTCGGCCGCGGCGTGTTGTTGCACACGTTCGTCCCGCGAAGCGAGATGGTCGGCGTGCCGGTGGTCGGCGCGGAGATGCCGATGCCGCCCTGCGTGACCAGCGCGCTGTTGCCGGTCACCGTGCAGTCGTCGAGCGTCGCGGTCGCGGTGGCGCTTCCGAGCGCGAACCACGAGACGCCGCCGATCAGGTTGTTGCTGTAGTTGTTGCGCACCGTGACGCGGGTCAGCGAGGGGTTGCCCAGGACGAGGTGCATGCCGCCGCCGCGGCTGTTGCACACGTTGCCCTCGATGACCACGTCGGTGAGCTGCTGCGAGCCCTGGTTCGACTGGAATCCGCCGCCGTCGGCACTCGCGTTGTTGTTGCGGAACGTGGTCCCGCGCACCTCGCCGCTGCAGCGCAGGAAGTACGCGCCGCCGCCGAAGCCGCCGGCGTTTTGCTCCACCACGCAGTCGCGCACGCTGGCCGCGCTGTCGAGGCCGAAGATGCCGCCGCCGACGATCACCGTCGGTGAGCCCGGGATCGGGCTGCCGGTCGTACCCCCGCGCACCGTCACGCGCTCGAGCGCCGCGATCGCCGGCTCGCCGCCCGTGAACCGCACCACGGAGAGCTGTTGCCCGCCGTTGCCCGCGATTACCGTGCTCGCCGCACCCGCGCCGCGCACGATCACCGGCTTGCCGTTGAACGCGATGGGACCGTCGTACGTGCCCGCGGACACCGAGATGATGCGCATCTCGTTCTCCGGCGCCGCATCGATGGCCGCTTGGATGTCCGCGTACTGGCCGGGCACGGTGACGGTCTGGCATTCGTCGGGCGTACCGTTCTGGTCGATGTCGCCGCTGGTGCCCGTCGCGATGTCGCACGCGTCCGGGCGCAGGTTGCCGTTGCAGTCGGTGCCGGGCGTCTCGGTCACCTGGCAGCTGTCGATGCGACCGTTCTGGTCGCAGTCGACGGACGTTCCGCCGGTGGCCAGGTCGCAGCTGTCGATCACGCCGTTGCCGTTGCAGTCGAGCGCAGGCGTCGACGCCAGCTCGCACGCATCGGGCACCGCGTTGGCGTTGCAGTCCTGCGCCGCGCCGCGCGCGATGTCGCAGCTGTCGGGCACGGTGTTCGCGTTGCAGTCGGGCGTGGTGCCGTCGTGCGTCTCCGCGATGTCGAGGCGCTGGTTGCCGTTGCAGTCGCCGGACTTCGCCTGGATGCCCACGTACTGCAGGCGGAACTGCGTCATGCCGGCGTTCTTGCACTCGGAGGAATCGACGCCCGCGGAGCCGGTCAGCGAGACCGTGAGCGAGTTGTTCGCGCCGTTGGCTGAGACCAGCGCGTTGAACTCCGCCCGCGTGAGCGTGATGACCGCGCGGTCCGGCGTGGCAGGGCAGTCGTTCCCGTCCGCCTCGAAGAAGCGCCGCGGCGCACCGCCGTTGAGCGAGACCTCCACGTACTCGTTGACGCGGTTGAGGTCGCCCACGAGGTCGATGACCACTTCCACCGCCGACTCCGCGAACGGCAGCGCCGCGAAGATGTGCTCGCGCGTGGACAGCCCGCTGGGCGCGCCGAGGTTGTCGGTGGTCGAATCCACCATCACCGCGCCCTGGCACGTGTCGGGGATGCCGTCCACGTTGTAGTCCGTGGCGCGGCCGGTGGCGATCTCCCACGCGTCGGGCAGGTTGTTCAGGTTGCAGTCCGGCTGGCAGGAATCGGGCACGCCGTTCGAGTCAGCGTCGGCACTGGTGCCGGAGGCGATGTCGCAGGAGTCCGGGAGCGAGTTGGAGTTGCAGTCGGTGAAGGTTTCGCAGGCTTCGCCGATGCCGTTGTTGTTGCAGTCGAGCTGGTCGGGGTTGGCGGTGGTGGGGCAATTGTCGCAAAGGTCGCCAACACCATCCCCGTCGTTGTCTACCGTTGTTCCAAAGATCTCAAAGACGCTCACATCATCAAGAAGTGCCCCATGTGCCCCGAAGGAACTCGCGCGAAACCGGATTGTGGTTGTAGCAGCCGTCGCTTTGAAGTCGCGGCTCTGATAGCCATCCCAGAAGAACTTAGAAGCCGAGCACGGGATCGTCGGCAGATACTCAATGGCATTGGTCCCAATGGTCAGTTGCATTCGCCTGTCATTGCTTGCGCCGTAGCAGTTTCTGCCAAGCGCAAACCTAAGTCGGTAGATCCTTCCGGGAACGGTCGATATTGTCTGCTCGACGATGCCTTGTCCGAAACTTCCCTCCATGTCTATGACCCAAGTGCCGTGCGGAATTGGATCTCCGTCAAAGCTTTGATAGTTGAACCAGTCGATGCCTCCAACTGACCAAGGGGCTGTACCGTTCTCAAAGCTCCCGTTTGCAATCAAGTTCTGGCTGGCTGCACAATTGTCGGGAACGCCATCCAAGTTGCAGTCCGTTAGCAATCCATCAGCTATGTCTTGGGAATCAGAAACTCTGTTGCCGTTGCAGTCACTCTGCCCCCACGCCGCGCTCGCGCACGCCAACACTCCAACCACTCCAGCCACGATCGCCTTGATGTTCATGCTCATGTCGATGCCTCTCAAACAACTCCCCGGACGGGGCGGTTGGTGTGTGTGCTTGGATGCGTAACCCCTGGTGGTCGCGCTTGACTTAGTAAGGTAATCCGCCGCCACCAATTCTCCGCATCGAATTGTGTCACTTAACGCCCATTTACCGGAACATTTCTCCAGAGAACAGGTTCTGAGCCGCCGCGGGCGTATTGCGCCGCTGTATTGCCCAACTACGCTCTCCCCGCCCTCATGCCCTCCCGCCTCCGCAACACTCTCCGCCACGCGTTCGCTGTCGAGCCAGCCGGACCAGCCGTGCCTTCGCCGGAAGAACGCGCCGCGCTTGATCCGCTCATCGCGGAGATTCGTCGGCGCGGGTTGGTGACTCCCGCGGTGTTCTTCCTCGAGAGCGTTGAGCCACTCAATAACGTCGGTGCGCAGGCGTTGCACTTCATGCAGCCGTTCGCAACTGCGGTGCTCGACCCCGTGCGCTACGCGGTACTCGTCAAGTACTTGGAGCGCCGCGGCAGTATCACATGGGTCGCGCAGGAATTGCAGCGCGAACCAGTCGCCTGACGGCCGCTGCTTGGATCGCCGCACTTTCCTTTGCCTGAGTGCACTGCTCGCCACCCTGAACGCCGCAAGTAACCTGCGTCGCTCATGACCGCCCCGCACGCTGCCTCGTCCACGCCGTCCTCGCCTTCCGGCAAGGCCCCGCCCGCCCCGGACCGTATCCAGGTCATCGTCGCCACGGATTGCGGGTCCACCACCACCAAGGCCATCTTGATCGAACTGGTCGATGGCCACTATCGCCAGACGCAGCGCGGTGAGGCGCCCACTACCGTGGAGGCGCCGTTCGCAGATGTCACACTCGGTGTCACCAACTCGGTCACCGAACTGCAAGAACTCTCCGGCCGGCGCTTGATCGCCGATGACGGCACCGTGATCCGCCGGACGGCACTCACCGATCCAAACGGTTGCGACGTGTACATCTCCACCTCTTCTGCTGGCGGCGGTTTGCAAATGATGGTGGCCGGTGTGGTGCGGCAAATGACCGCGGAAAGTGCGAAGCGCGCAGCACTCGGCGCCGGTGCGATCGTCATGGATACGATCGCTGCGAATGACAATCGCAAGCCGCATGAACAGATCCAGCGGATTCGCGAACTGCGCCCCGATATGGTGCTCCTCTCTGGTGGCACCGATGGCGGCGACCAAAAGAAGGTGGTGGAACTTGCGGAGCTCATCGCGCCCGCAAAGCCGCGGCCGCGCTTTGGTGGCGAATATCAACTGCCAGTGATCTACGCAGGAAACAAGGACGCCGCGCCTGCCGTGGCTCGCGTCTTCGGCGCGGGCTTTGACTTGAGCATCGTTCCTAACTTGCGCCCAACACTTGAAGCAGAGAACCTCGGCCCCGCGCGCGACCGGATTCATGATGTGTTTCTTGAGCACGTCATGGCGCACGCACCTGGATACGACAAACTGATTTCATGGGCCGATGCGCCGATCATGCCGACCCCTGGCGCCGTGGGCGACATCTTGCAAACCATCGCGCGTAAGCGGGGAATCAATGCGGTTGGCGTTGATATCGGCGGTGCAACCACTGATGTATTTAGCGTCTTTGATGGCGTGTTCAATCGCACCGTAAGCGCGAATCTCGGCATGAGTTATTCCATCAGCAACGTGTGCGCTGAAGCCACCATGCCGCGCATCATGCGTTGGGTGCACTTGCCAATGGACGAGCGCGAACTGCGCAATCGCGTCAAGAACAAGATGATCCGCCCGACCACCATTCCTCAATCACTGGAGGCACTGGTGTTTGAGCAAGCCGTGGCGCGCGAAGCGTTGCGCTTGAGTTACGAACAACACAAAGCATTCGCTACCACACTGAAGGGCGTGCAACAACAACGCACCGTTGGCGATGCGTTTAGCCAGCAAGCCGGCGGCGGGACGCTGGTGAACAACATGAAGCTTGATCTCTTGGTTGCATCGGGCGGCGTGCTCAGTCATGCGCCGCGCATGGAGCAGACCGCGCTCATGTTGATCGATAGTTTCGAGCCTGAAGGCTTCACGGAACTCGCGAAGGATTCCATCTTCATGATGCCGCATCTTGGCGTGCTTGCCAGCGTGCACCCCGATGCCGCGATGGAGGTCTTTGAGAAGGATTGCCTGATCTTCCTAGGCACCTGCGTTGCACCACACGGCGAAGGAAAGCCTGGAAAGCAGTGTTTTTCATGGACGCTTTCCGGGGCACGCAGCGCGCAGGGAACCATGGCGGTGGGCGAGATGCAGGTGCTCCCGCTTGCGCACCACGAATCCTGCGAGATGACGGTGAGCCCCGAGAAGGGCTTCGACATGGGCACCGGCCCCGGCAAGCCAGTCACGCGCACCGTGCGTGGTGGAACAGTCGGGTTGATTCTTGACGCGCGCGGTCGTGCGATTGCTGTGCCGAATGCAGAAAACGAACGGCGCGCCACGATTCAGAAGTGGCTGACGGCGCTGCGTGTGTATGAGTGAAGCGCGGACTTCGGTGATCAGTGCGGACAGGCGGTTGATTAGTACAGATAGATGGACACCTTTCGAGCAGACACATGGCTAAAGCATTCACACCAGGACTCACCGTCACTGCCCGCACCACGTACCGCGCTCGGCGCGTGTTGCCGATCACCGGTGATGTTCTTGTGGCGCGTGGCGCACAGGTAAAAGCCGACACGGTGGTCGCGCAGACATTTATGGAAGGCGATGCGTTCCCCATGCGTGCCGCAAATATCTTGAGCGCAAACCCCAAGGATTTGCCGGGATTAATGCTCAAAAAGCTCGGAGACACGGTGGCGAAGGACGAACCAATCGCGCGCTCCAAGGGCATCTTTGGAATGATGAAGACCGAGGTGAAGTCCGCCGCTGACGGTGTATTGGAAAGCATCTCTGACGCCACCGGCATGGTGATCATCCGCGGACCGCAACACCCAGTCGCTGTGCAGGCCTATGTGTCCGGCGAAGTGATCGAGGTGATTGCTGGCGAAGGCGTGGTGATTGAAAATGCAGTGGCGCTCATCCAAGGAATCTTTGGAGTCTCCGGTGAAACGCACGGGCCGATCGCGATGGCAAACACTGCCGCAAACGACATACTTGACGAAGCGCACATCACCACCGCCATGAAGGGCTGCGTAGTGATCGGTGGCGCGCGTATGACAGCCGCTGCCATCAAGAAGGCAAAGACCGTTGGCGCGGCGGCCATCGTTTCGGGTGGCATTGACGATCAAGACCTCCGCGACTTCTTGGGTCACGACATCGGCGTAGCAGTCACCGGCAGCGAGCGCACCGGTATCACACTCATCATTACTGAAGGCTTTGGTGATGTTGCCATGGCGGCGCGGACTTTCAAGTTGCTGGCTTCTCATGCCGGACGCGTGGCGAGCGTGAACGGCGCAACGCAGATTCGCGCGGGTGTCATGCGACCGGAGATTGTGATTCCGCTTGATGCCGCGCACCACGGCTCGGGTGGCGGTCCAGCCGCTGCCGCGGGCGGCGCCGTCGCTGGAGTGCTTGAAATAGGCACTTCTGTGCGTGTCATCCGCGATCCGTACTTCGGTGTACTTGGCACGGTGGCCGCGCTTCCGGAACAGCCGGCAGTGCTCGGATCCGGCAGTCGAGCGCGCGTACTTGAAGTGGCGACGGTCGACGGATCGCGCATCACTGTGCCGCGTGCCAATGTTGAAGTGATCGACGGCTGAGTACGCGCCGCGAGATTGTCGGGCGGAGGTACCCCCGGCGGAGTTCATCTTTGGTACACCCCGTGCATGTCAGTGGCCACCATCCTCCTTCTGGCGCAGGAAGCCGGCGCGGAGAGTTCCACAGCAGTGAATTGGTTCATGCCCGGTAAGGGTGTGCTTTTAGTTTCACTGATCGTGGTTGTGGTGGCAGTCCTCGGCTCCATCTTGTGGGCGCGCGCGGGGCACTCGATTGTTGTTCGCAAAATCGCTGGACTTGATGCCGTTGATGAAGCCGTTGGCCGTGCCACCGAAATGGGCCGCCCAATTCTGTTCGTCCCCGGCATTCAGGACATGGACAACATCCAGACGGTGGCCGGCATCACCATCTTGAGCAAGGTTGCCAAGACTGCCGCCGAGTACGACGCCGACATTGAAGTACCGAACACCCGCTCCCTGGTGATGACCAGCGCACGCGAGGCCGTGCACGCCGCGTATCTCTCCGCAGGTCGCACTGATTCATACAACCCCGACCGTATTTATTACGTGAGTGACGAGCAGTTTGCGTTCGTTGCATACACCAGCGGTTTGATGGCGCGTAAGCGACCGGCCGCCTGTTTCTACTTTGGCTGTTTCTTCGCGGAAAGCCTGATTCTTGCGGAAAATGGCAATGCCATCGGCGCGATTCAGATTGCCGGAACCGCTGAGACCACACAGCTTCCATTCTTTGTTGCAAGCTGCGACTACACACTGATCGGCGAGGAATTCTTTGCCGCAAGTGCATACCTAAGTGGTGAGCCTGATCAATTGGGAACGCTGCTTGGGCAAGACATGATCAAGGCGGTGGTATGGGTGATGATTGCGGTTGTCACGCTGGTGGCAACCATTGCTGCCGTCACTGAGTCTGCCGGAGTGACGCAGTTCATCACCAACCTGCGCATGTCGATGGGAGGCGGATGACATGAGTCGTACCGTCGCAGCCCTGGTTGCATCCATCGCCGGCTTGGTGATGGTGTTGACAGCCTTTGTTCAGCCGCTCGGATTCCTGGGAAGCGCCGTGGTGGACTGGTTCAACGTGCTGGCTGCCATTGCGTTTGTCTTGGGCGGCGCCAATCTCCTGAAGATGAATCTAATGAAGATCAGTGCGCGTGAGGCAGGCTGGGGATACTCAGCGGTCACGCTCGTGGCATTCTTACTGACGCTTTCGGTGGGCATCTTGAAGGTTGGCGTACATCCTGACGCGCTGCACCCCAATGTGGCCTTCTCCGGTGACAAAGAAGCGATCGGCGCGCCCTTCTGGTGGCTCTACGAATACGCGATGAGCCCAATCACCAGCACGCTGTTTGCACTGCTGGCTTTCTACGTAGCCAGCGCCGCATTCCGCGCGTTCCGTGCGAAGAACACCGCGGCAATCTTGCTTCTGGGCACGGCATTCATTGTGCTGCTTGGCCGTGTGTATGTGGGCGTACTGATCACCTCATGGATCCCAGCCGACAACGCGTGGGTGGCATGGTTGCGCTTGGAAAATCTCAGCAGCATCATCATGAGTGTCTTCAACAACGCCGGTACGCGCGCCATGATGATTGGCATTGCGATCGGCGTTGCGGCCACAAGCCTCAAGATCTTGGTTGGCCTCGACCGCAGCTACCTCGGGCAGGGCGACTGACATGGCATCAAACGACCACAACACCAACGCCCGCCATGGCACGTTCCTTTCCCGGCTCGATGCGATCGACCGCCGCTGGATCTTTTTGATGATGGCGCTAGCAGTTGCTGGCCCGATCATCTGGGTGGGCATCACTGGTAAGACATTCCCAGAAACACCAACACCCGCAGTGCAGGGCGCGTTCGACGCCATTGAACGATTGCCGGAAGGCTCGCGAGTGTTGGTCTCCTTCGACTTTGATCCTGCCAGCGCCGGCGAATTGCAGCCAATGGCAACCGCCATCATCCATCACTGTGCGATGCGGAAATTGCGCATCTGTGGGATGACCTTGTGGGCACCCGGCGGTCCGCTGATCGGGGCAACATTCACCGATGTCATCGGCAATGATCCGACCTATGTGTACGGCGTGAACTTTGTTGACCTTGGCTATCAATCCGGCAACGAAGGCGTGATGAAGCAGGTGGGAACCGACTTCCCCCGTGCCTTTCCGAGCGATGCACGCAGCACCCCGTTTGCGCAGGTTCCGATGCTCAAGGACATCCAAAAACTCACCGACTTTGACCTACTGGTCAGCGTGAGTGCCGGATATCCAGGTTCAAAGGAATGGATTCAGTACGGCGTCTCGCCGACCATGACCGGTGGTAAGCCGCTGCCGTTTGTTGCCGGTGCCACGGGTGTGCAGACTCCACAACTCATTCCGTACTACCCCGGTCAAATGGCTGGCGTGTTGGGCGCCATCAAGGGCGCTGCGGAGTATGAGTCGCTGGTCAACACCAAATTGCGTTCGATGGATTCCGGAAAGCCGATCGCACCGAAGTTCCAAGAGGCGCAGCGCCGCATGGCACCGCAGTTGGTGGCGCACGTTCTGATGGTGGGACTGATTGTGGTTGGCAATGTGATCTTCTTCGCGGGTCGTCGCAAGGGAGCACACGCATGAGCACCATGGGATCCACCGGATCACCGTTGAATGACCCCGCAGTTGCGCGGCGCGCGCATCGCATGATGCTGGTCGTGCTTGCTGTGATCGGTGTGCTCTTGGTGGTGCGCTCGTTCATCGGCACGACGGTCGGTACCGGCGAGGCGGCGCGCAACACGCACGGCTTTGGCATGGTCTATGTGGAGCGCGCCGAGCAGGGATTTGTGAGTGAGCACGTGAGTGAGACTGGCAAGGATGGCGTAGCGGTAGAGGTCACCAAGTGGAAGCCGGTTGCTCCTGGCCAGAAGCCAGAAGTCTCTTGGACCAACTGGAATGAGACCACTGGCGATGCATGGGCCACCGCTTCGATGAAGGACTCTGCGCAGTCGACGATTGAAGTGAGTTGGACACGCACGGTGGGCGTGTGGGCCGCGGCGATCATGACGCTTTGCGTGTTCAGCTTCCTGTGGCGCGACAATCCGGGATACAAGTTGGCGGAGTCGGTGGTCATTGGCGTCAGCGCTGGATATTGGATGGTGGTGGCGCTGTGGGACACCTTGGTGCCGAAGCTCGTAGGCGCGCTCGCGCCGGGGTGGACGAAGACGAACCTCATGCCATCCTTTGATGCCGTGGGTGTCGACTGGTGGGCGCTGGTGCCGCTCGGCCTCGGGTTGCTACTCCTGTGCAGACTTTCGTCGCGCGCTTCGTGGCTCGGCGTCTTCCCGCTGGCGTTCATCGTTGGAACATTTGCTGGTCTGAAGTTTGTGCAGTATGTAGAGGCGGACTTGGTGGCACAGGTGGCAACCATGTTCGACCCACTGGTAGTGGTCAAGCATCAGGCAGCAGTCGGCGCAGATGCTGCCACGATTGCCGCCTCGCCCATCGATTGGGCAGGAAGCGTGGGCGCCTCGCTTGCGGCGACCTTGATATTTGTGGGCGTGCTTACCGTGCTTGCGTATTTCTTCTTCTCCGCTGAGCACAAGGGTGTGTTGGGTCGCACCGCCAAGGTGGGCGTTTGGTATCTCATGATCACCTTCGGAGCCAGCTTTGGCTTCACGGTCATGGGCCGCATCGCACTGCTTGCCGCGCGCTTTGAGTTTGTGTTCGATGACTGGCTGTGGCTGATCGATCCGGCTGGGAAACACTAGAACTATTGAGCGATTGATTTCGACGCCGATCCCACGCCAATATCGCGGGCACCGATAAGTGTTCTGCGTTTCTAAACCATTTCTGAACGCAATTTGGCGCGTAAAGCGCGCGGGCGATCCCTTCAGGCGCACTAGTGTGCGCGTTCATGAAGTCCGCTCGCACCATCATCTCGGCGCTCGTCCTTGCCGGCGTTGCCATTGGGATCTTGGGAGCCAACGCTTCCGATCGATTCATCACCAACACACTGACGCAGCAGTGGGAACCGATCATTACTGGTACCGGAGATCTGGCGCCTTCCAAGAAACTGTTGCGGTTCACAACGAGCGGCGGAGTGGATTCCATTCCGGATCCGCTCTATGGCGCGTCAACGTGCACCTGCTACATCGCGGAGTTCAGACTGCCGCGCGTGTCATGGACCGTGAGTGTGGACGCGAAGCAGTCGATTGCAGCGTCAGCCCTGCCGCCGGATTCCGAATTCCTGACATACATTCGATCGGTGCAACAGGACTTTCTATTCCCGTTCGAGACCCGCTACGAATTCAGCATGTACGTCAAGGTGACGCCCGCTGGCTCAGCGATTGGTTACTCGGCGTTTCAGGTCACCATAAACCTCTTCACCGGAGAGTCGGTTCGAGTGGAAGTGGTGTCCGATGAAGTTGCGCTTCCAAAATCATCGAAGAAGTTCTCAGGAAAGCTGGTGTATTCGTACAACTCAACCAGCGACCTGCTCACCATGCAGTTTGGCAGGAACACCCTGACCATTCCGGGGTACGTAAACACGTTCCTGCCGAGCAAGGATGTGTTCTTCTGGCAGCCCGTGGTTGGTATCGGGTGCTCCGCTAATTACGAGTCGGCTGATCCGCCGGTCACGATTCAGCCGTTTACCTTCGGGAACTTCCGGGCATCGAATCTGACGCTGCCAGGCCAACGTCCCGAGCCGGTTCCGTGAGGCGCAGCCCCGCCGGGGCGCGTAACTAGAATCTCGGTATGAGCTCTACGGTCCCGGTCCTTGGCATCACGATGGGAGATCCCCTGGGGATCGGTCCTGAGGTGATCGTCAAAGCACTGGCTGACCCAGCGATTCGGCGGATGGCGAACTTTGTGATTTACGGTCGTAACGAGACGCTGCTTGCGGCGGCTGATCGCGCGCGCGTTGGTCTTGATTGGTTTCGCGTTGATGCAGCGAGTGAACGTGCTCAGGATGGATCAGTACTGCAGCCGTTGGTGCTTGATTACACATCCGAAGGTTTGCTTGATGCTTCCCGCCCCGGACCAACGCGATTCGGTGGACTACTTTCCAAAGCGTTTGTTGAAGATGCCATCACTGACGCAATGCGCGCGCCGAGTGATCCACGCCGGCTCGATGCCATAGTGACCGGTCCGATCAGCAAGGAGAGTTGGTCGATCGCCGGATTCAAGTGGCCAGGGCACACGGAACTCCTTGCGTTCCGCACCAAGTCAAAGCGTCACTCCATGATGTTCAGTTCACCGCGCTTGCGAGTAGCGCTGGCAACGGCGCACTTGCCGCTCATGGATGTTCGCAATGTGTTGACCATTGGCAAGGTCTATGACCCGATTGATCTTGGACATCAATTCTGCCAGCAATTGGGCATCGCCAAGCCGCGTATTGCGGTGTGTGGCTTGAATCCGCATGCGGGCGAGAATGGGATGTTTGGTGACGAAGAGGGTCGCGTCATTCGCCCGGCGATTGAAGCTGCGCGACGTATTGGTATTGATGCCAACGGTCCGTTCCCGGGTGACACGGTGTTCATTGCAGCCGCAGCGGGCGAGTGGGACTTGGTGGTGGCGATGTATCACGATCAGGGGCTGATTCCTGTGAAACTGCTCGGTTGGGACAAGGCCGTCAATGTCACGGTTGGATTGCCGATTGTGCGCACCAGCCCCGACCACGGCACCGCGTTTGACATTGCGGGGCAGGGTCGCGCGAGCGAAGGCAGCATGAAAGCGGCTATTGAACTGGCGGTGCGACTGGCTGCGCAGCGCCGCACCAACTGGTCAAGTCCCCATCCGCGCGGACTTGGACAACCAGGGGTTGCTGGTGATGCCGGCGCGATGGCTACGACTGACGACGATGACTAATGAGTGACGGGGGCGGGCTCCCAGCCTGGGGGCGCCATTTCAAAGTGCGCAAATTCGAACGCGGGTGCTACCACGCATCCCACCAATGTCCACGCGCCGTTCGGGCGCGCTGCTTGCCACCAACCACGTGGCACCACGGCTTGTGGCTGTTGTCCGGCAGCAAGGTCGTTGCCAAGGATGATGGATGTTCTTGATTGCGTAGTTGGGCCAGCGATTTCAAGTTGCAACGGATCGCCGTCATGGAACAACCAGTGTTCATCGGCGTCGACGCGGTGCCAGCGGCTTTGCTCACCTGCAGCAAGTAGGAAAAGGATGCACGTACTCGCGCCGCGTGGAGCATCCGGTGCACGGAAGGTCTCACGAAAGAAACCGCCCTCGGGGTGGCGAACCAACCCGAGGGCGGAGATCATTTCTTCAGCAGTACGCCGCGTGGCGGGCGCGTTCATCGGGCGTGGATCACGATTATCCATGCGCGCTTCGGTTAGCGAATCACAATGGTGCTTGATTCACCGATGAGTTCATAGACCACTTGTACTTCAGCGTCACCAAGGCGGACGCAGCCCATCGACATTTGCTTGCCGATTGATTGCGGTTCCACGGTGCCGTGGATTCCGTAGCCCGTGAACTTGACGGTCTCAGGTGTTGTGCCTTGCAGACCGATCCAGCGTTCGCCGATCGGATTCTTTGGATCGTTGGACTTGAACTTCTCACCAGTGCGCGGGTTGGACCACTCTGGATCAATCAGTTTGGAGCCAGTGCGCACTTTGAATGTTCCCACTGGAGTGGAGTCATTGGTGCCGACGCCGCATGGGAAGCTGGCAACCATGACGCGCTCCGAGCCGGTGCCTGCATAGATATTGAATCGGTAGTCAGCCTTGATCACTTCGCCATCGAATGGTCCGTGTGCAAGTTTCAGGCGCATGTCGGCGCGCAGGGCTTTTTCACTGGCAATCTGGTTGATGCGCTGGATGAATCGCCAATCGATCGCGAGTTTTTCACGACTGGTGATCCGCGCGAAACTATCGCCTTTCTTCACCACGTAGCTCTGGCTAGAAATGTCGCCAGGAACGATGTTGGGTGAGAAGAACAAGGCCGTCGCAAGGGTGTTGATGCCCACGTACGCCTGTGTGCGCTCGGTGGCGCTGAGTGCATTTGAATCAAGCAGTCGCGTAAGTTCGACGCGGGCGCGGATTGGATCCGAAGCGATCATGGCGTTTGCTTGCTGGATTCGCTGTGATGCATTTCCGAGCGTTGCTGCTGGCGTTGTTGCTGGAGTTCCAGGTGTGCCGGCAATGCCCGCGGCGGCTGCGCCGGTCACGGCGGACTGTGCAGTGGTGACCGTCGTGGCGGCGGCTGTGCCGAGTGGGGCTGTGGGAGTGGTGGTCGCGGTGTTTGCACCACTGGTGATGGCGGGTCCACCGATGGCTGCGTTGATGTCGGCGGCGGTTGCGTTGACAACAATGGTGTTGGTGTCGGCTGTTGTTGCCGTTGTCGCCTCATCGGCGTTCAGCGGATCAGTGATGGCTGCAGCGGTTTCGGATTTCACCTCCGGACTTTCGCTCTTGTGCGTCAGGAACCATCCTGCAGCAGCGCCGCCAAGTCCAATCGCCGCAACGGCGATGAACAGCGAACGCATCCCCTGGGCATTGCGAGCACCAGAAGAAATAGGCGAGTGGGAACGGGGCGACTGGCTAGGAAGGGTCATCCTTGACCTCGTGTGCAAGCGGTGCGAGCGGGAGCGCGGCGTCCAATGCCGCGCATCTGTGTGACATCGGCATTGTGCCACAATTTGCCGCAGTGATTGCGCGGGTTTCTGAGCGTCGCCGGGATTGGGCCAGTGGTGGTTTACGGCGCGAGACTGGCGGCAGCGATGACCTGTTTCTCGGTGACCACAAAGTGCATGGGAACGTCGTGCGGTTCGGTGGGCAGTACGTCGACCAGTTGCCCGTCCGGGATGACTCCGATACGCAGGGTGTGCGGCGCAAGGGTTGCGAGGAATCGGTCGTAGACACCTGCGCCTCGGCCGAGCCGGTGCCCGCGCCGGTCGAAGGCGAGACCAGGGACGATCACGGCGGTCAGGGTGGCGGTGCGAATCGGGGCATGGGCGCGAGGGACGGGCATGTCCCAGGCGTCGGGCTCACACTGGTCGCGGTGCCAAGTGCCGTCGGCGATGAACTCTGGGTGCACGCCGACGGGCTGGAGGATCGCCGAGCGGCTTGAGCCCCAGCCGACACTTAGGCCCCATTTAGCGGAGATCGCCCATGATCCAAGCATGATCGGATCAATTTCGCCACGGATTGGCACATATAACATGACGCGATAGTCGGTTGAATCAGTGGAGATCGGCGCATGATCGCGTAAGATCGGCACAATATCGGCACATAATTGCCCGCTGATCCGGAAGGTATGGTCCGCCTGGTGCTTGGATGCCTGGCGGGCCCACGCGCGAAACGACGCCTTTGAAGCGTCGGAATTTGGGGGTGCGCTGGAATGGTTGAAACTGTTGTCAGGCAATGAATTGTGTCCACTCTGAGCAAATGTTGAGCAAAGAACCGCGGAAGTATGCGATCGTAGTCGGTCGGTCTCGCCGACAATATCCTCTCCGGCATACCCCGCGAAGCTCGCGGAAGCCGGCCACTTCGGTCAGGAGCCCCTCGAACATGTGCGGCATCGTTGCATACATCGGCAAGAAACCAGCTACGACACTCCTTCTTGAGGGCCTGAAGCGCCTCGAGTACCGCGGCTACGACTCGGCCGGCGTGGCGGTTCAGAACAAGACCGGCAAGATCCAGATCGCCAAGAGCGTCGGTCGCGTCCGGGTCTTGGAAGAGCTGATCGAAGGCAAGCGCGGGTTTGACGGCGGCGTCGGCATTGCGCATACCCGTTGGGCAACTCACGGCGGCGTGACCGAGGTCAATGCGCATCCGCATTGTGACGACCCCATCAAGGGACACGGCATTGCGTTGGTCCACAACGGCATCATTGAGAACTACGCGTCCATCAAGATTTACCTCACTGACAAGGGGCACGTCTTCCAGGGCCAAACCGACACCGAAGTATTGGTGCATCTGATTGGCGAGCTCTACCAGGGCGATCTTGAACACGCGGTACAAGCTGCGCTCCGCGAAGTGACCGGCGCGTATGCCATCTGCTGCATGTGCGAGAAGGAGCCAGGCGTATTGGTGGTTGCGCGCAAGGGCAGTCCGCTGATGGTTGGCGTGGGTAGTGATGAATACGTTGTGGCCAGTGATCAGAGTGCGATTGTGGCGCATACCAACCAGGCGTTCACGCTCGACGATTACACGGTTGCTAAGTTGACGACCGATTCATTCCGCACCAGCACGATTGACAACGTCACGATCGATGCCAAGATTCGTGCGCTGGAGATGGATCTTTCCGAGATCGAACTCGGTGGGTTCGAACACTTCATGCTCAAGGAAATCTTTGAGCAGCCTGCGGCGCTGACCCGCACTTTGCAGGGTCGCGTGGATCACCGCGCTGGCCAGATCGTTCTTGGTGGCATTGGCGATCACGCGCGCGCGTTGGCTTCAAGCCGCCGCATCACCATGATTGGTCAGGGCACCGCGCTGCATGCAGCGATGATCGGCAGTTACCTGATGGAAGAGTGGGCGAAGATTCCAGCGGATTGGGACTTTGCAAGTGAATTCCGCTATCGCAATCCGATTGTCAGCGAAGGCACCGTGGTTGTGGCAGTGAGCCAGAGCGGCGAAACGGCGGACACATTGGCGGCGCTGCAAGAGGCGAAGGCGCGCGGCGCGATGGCGCTCGGTGTGATCAACGTGGTGGGCAGTTCAATTTCACGGGAAACCGATGCAGGCATTTATTTGCGCGTTGGACCAGAGATTGGCGTAGCCAGCACCAAGGCGTTCGTTGGTCAAGTCATGGTGTCAGCAATGTTGGCGCTGTACATCGGTCGGCGCCGGTTGCTGAGTCAGGAATTTGTGTCCTCCGCGCTGCGTGATCTTGAAGCGATCCCCGCGCACATTCAGCGCATTCTGCAACAGAGCGAACACATTCGCCGTTCCACTGAGAAGTACATGGAACGTGAGAACTGGCTGTTCCTGGGCCGCGGCGTGAACTACCCGGTGGCCTTGGAAGGCGCACTGAAACTCAAGGAAATCAGTTACATCCACGCAGAGGGAATGCCCAGCGCGGAGATGAAGCACGGTCCGATCGCGTTGATTGATAACGGCATGCCCTGTGTGTTTGTTGCTACGCGTAACAGCCAGTACGAGAAGGTGCTTTCCAACATTCAGGAAGTGCGCAGCCGCGGCGGACACGTCATTGCGGTGGCGACTGAAGGTGATGAGCACATCAAGAGCATGGCTGAAGATGTCTTCTACGTGCCTGATGTCCCCGAGATGTTGCAACCGCTGGTCACGGTCGTGCCGCTGCAATTGCTGGCGTACCACGCTGCGGTGTTGCGCGGCAAGGACGTTGATAAGCCGCGCAACTTGGCGAAGAGTGTGACGGTGGAATAAGGCGCGCGTGACCTGGTGCGGATAGTGGTGATCGCGGGCGAGCGTCGGCGCGTGGTGATGTACAGCCAATGCCGACGGTCACCGCGCGCACATTGCTCGTTGTTCCGCCATCATCAACTGAACGTAAAGCTCTTGCCTTCGTACTTCACCGTCACTGTTGTGCCGGGCGGGCACTTGCCGCTCAGGATTTGTGTGGCCAGTGGATTCTCTAAACGCTGTTGAATGACACGCTTGAGCGGGCGCGCACCGAATTGTGGGTCGTAGCCTTCATTTGCAAGCGCTTCAATGGCACCCGGGGTGATGTTCAGAGTGATCTTGCGTTCTTCCAGGCGACGACGCAGGTTCGTCAGCTGAATTTCCACAATCCCGGACAGGTCTGCTCGGGTGAGTTGGTGGAAGATCACTTGCTCATCGATACGGTTGATGAGCTCGGGGCGCATGTGCTTCTTCACTTCATTCATCACATGTGCTTCGATCATTGCATCAGCTTCACCCTTCTCACTGAGCTCCATGATGACATGACTACCAATGTTGGAGGTCATGACAATGATGGTGTTGGTGAAGTCCACGGTGCGGCCTTGGCCATCAGTGAGCCGTCCATCATCAAGTACTTGCAATAGAACATTACTGACGTCCGGATGCGCCTTCTCAAATTCATCAAAGAGCACCACGCAATACGGACGACGGCGCACTGCTTCGGTGAGGCGCCCACCTTCTTCGTAGCCAACATATCCAGGAGGCGCGCCAATGAGCCGAGCCACGGAGTGTTGCTCCATGAACTCACTCATGTCGATGCGAACCATGGCGGCCTCGGTATCAAAGAGATACTCAGCAAGTGCCTTGCACAACTCCGTCTTGCCAACACCGGTTGGGCCCAAGAACAGGAACGAACCAATGGGGCGGCTTGATTCACCAAGCCCTGCGCGATTGCGGCGCACCGCTTCGGCCACTGCTTCAACTGCCTCGGGCTGGCCAACAACGCGCTTGCGTAAGTCATCTTCAATGTGCAGGAGCTTCTGTTTTTCGCTCTCTACTAGCTTGGAAACAGCAATACCTGTCCAGCGGCTGACTACAGCGGCAATGGCGTCTGGGTCCACATCTTCCCGGACCAGCATGTCACCAGAAGCCATGCGCTTCTGCAGATTCTCTTGGGCAGCTTTCTGCGAAGCCTCAAGCTTCTTGATGTCGTCATACAGAATGCGCGCCGCCTTCTCAAAGTCGCCGGCGCGCTGCGCTTGATCGGCTTCCACTTTCTTGTCTTCGATTTGCTTCTGCGCGTTGTTGACGAGGTCAAGATCCTTCTTCTCTGCCTGCCACTGCGCAGTCAGCCGTCGATCCTCTTCCTTCAGGTCGGCAATTTCTTTTTCGGTCTTCTTGGCGCGATCCTTGCTCTCTTGGTCTTTCTCCATCTTGAGCGCTTCGCGTTCAATTTCCAGTTGCATCAAGCGGCGCTTTACACCGTCAAGCACACTGGGCATGCTGTCATTTTCAATACGGAGACGGCTTGCGGCTTCATCAATAAGATCGATCGCTTTGTCTGGGAGGAATCGGTCGGCGATGTAACGCGCACTCATTTGCGCGGCAGCTACCAAGGCACTGTCTTGAATGCGGCAACTATGGTGCGCTTCATATTTGCCCTTAATTCCTCGCAGAATTGCAATGGTGTCGAGCACGCTTGGTTCGCCCACATAGACCGGCTGGAAGCGCCGTTCAAATGCTGGGTCCTTCTCAATATGCGTGCGATACTCATCAAGCGTGGTAGCGCCAATAGTGCGCAACTCACCGCGACTGAGCGCAGGCTTGAGCAATTGTCCGGCGCCCGGGCTTCCAGAATTGGCACCGGCGCTGACCACGGTGTGGATCTCATCAATGAAGAGAATGATTCGACCATTTGATGAACTCACTTCGCGGATAACTGCTTTGAGTCGCTCTTCAAACTCGCCTTGGAACTTTGCACCGGCGAGCAGTTGTCCAACATCAAGCGCAACGATCTTGACGTCCTTCATTTGCTCCGGGCAATCGCCGTTGATGATTCGCTGCGCGAGTCCTTCAACTACGGCGGTCTTACCAACGCCGGGTTCGCCAATGAGGACGGGGTTATTTTTGGTGCGGCGGCTCAGCACCTGCATGCAGCGACGAATCTCCTCATCGCGGCCGATCACCGGGTCAAGCTTGCCAGCACTGGCTCGCTCGGTCAGGTCAATGCCGTACTTTTTGAGGGACTCCATCGTGTTTTCAGCGTTCGGATCGTTCACGTTTGTAATCCCGCTTGCGGCGCGGATCTCCTGTATTGCTTTCGATAGCTTTCGTTGGTCGGCGCCAAGCGTAGTGAGTACGGACTTCGCGGGGGTTTGTGCGGACACCAGCGCAAGCAGCAGGTGCTCGACGGTGGTGTATTGGTCCTTCATTGCCTGCGCAAGTCGTTCGGCCTCGCTGATGACCTGACCAAGCGCCTGTCCGGGACGCGGCTGAGTGCCCGCAACGGTGGGCAGGCGTTTGAGTTCTGCGCGTGCAACTTCCTGAACACGGCGCGGATCAATTCCGGCGCGCTCCAAGGCACTGGATGCTGCGCTCCGAGAATCGGCGGTGAGTGCGGCCAACAGGTGCAGCGGGGAGTACTCCGCGTGACCGCTGCTAGTTGCCAGTGTTTGACCAGACTGGAGCGCTTCTTGCGACGCGTGCGTAAGTCGATCGTTCATAGCGTGGAGTTTATTGATTGTGGCGCGGCTGCCACGGTTCTGCGGGGAAGCCGGCAGGTGTATGTTCAGGGCGTTGGTTGAGCCACGCAGCGAGCCACTCCAATGCGTCCACTAGTCGTGGCCCCGGGCGATTGAACATCTGATTTCCATCAACGAGCATGACTGCATCAGAAAATTCCCCACGTGCATGAGCTGCGCGCGCGCGTTGAACTGCGGGAAGTTTCCCCCACCATTCGGTGCTTTCGAGCGCTGGCATCGCGGCACGGACAGCTGCTAGCGGAAGTCCGCACGGCGCCACCACAATGCGTTCGGGTGCACTGGCAATGATGTCTGCTGGGGTAGCAACGCGGCTCTTGCAACCAACGGCATTGAGGGGGTGCAGGCCGCCGGCGAGGGTGATGAGTTCGGGTGTCCAGTGACCACCTACAAACGGTGGATCGGTCCATTCAAGAAACAATACTGACGGCCCGTCAACAAATGGCGCACTGCGCTCACTGGCAGTCCACAGGCGGTCGCGCAACGCAGTGGCGGCGGCTTGCGCTTGCGCGGGGCGACCGATGGCTTCGCCCACGGTGAGTACATCATCAAGAACTTGCCACACGGTGGTTGGATTCAAGTTGATGATCTTGGGAACACGCGGCAAGGTGCGAGCGATGCGCTCGACGCTGCGCAGGTCAATGCTGCATACATCGCACAGGTCTTGCGTCAGGATGACATCTGGATTCAGTTCGCGGAGGAGATGCTCATCAAGGTGATAAAGCGATTCACCGGCGGCCATCGAAGCGCGAACGGCGGCATCAATAGCGGCAGAGTCAACGGGCGTACTTTGCTCGCCTGCACTCCCCGCAGTGTGTGCGATCCGCGCACTCGTCAATATCGGAGCGCGCATCGCGGCTGGCGGCCAGTCACATTCATGGCTGCGACCAACCAACAGATCGCCGCCGCCGGCAGCAAACAGCAATTCAGTGGCAGATGGAAGCAGGCTCACGACGCGCATCCGTAAAGCGTATGCAACGACCGGGAATGCGTGAGATACGAAAGGGGTACCGCTCACACCGATCACTCATTACTCAACTCACCCTGCCTACTAACGGCGTGAATTCCACGTTCCGTCAAACACCCCCACCTGGCCGCAGGCGCCGGAGAGGACAGGGCCGCGCTCAGCGGCCGTCCTCGTAAGGCGAATGCGGGCCAGTACGCAAGCGTGATGCAACAACACGCCACACCACGAAATCGTGATGCATCAACCCGACCCCTGGCCGCAGACGCCGGAGAGGATAGGGCCGCGCTCAGCGGCCATCCTCGTAAGGCGGATGCGGGCCAGTACGCAAGCGTGATGCAACAACACGCCACACCACGAAATCGCGATGCATCAACCCGATCCCTGGCCGCAGGCGCCGGAGAGGACAGGGCCGCGCTCAGCGGCCGTCCTCGTAAGGCGAATGCGGACCAGTAAGTCGGCGTGATGCCGCAACGCGGTCCAGTACGCCGGCGCAATGCCACAACCACGACCAATACGAGCACGTGACGCATCAACGCAACCGCAACCCCGCAGCCCGGTATCTCGCGCGTGCCGACATTTGCTTACGAGGCCCGAGATTCCGTTGGTGTCCGTGTCGCTGGCACGCTGGATGCCACGTCGGAGATGGCCGCGTTGGCGGATCTGCAGTCGCGCGGGCTGTCGCCCACGAAGGTTGCCGAGCGCCGTGCGCCACGGTCGCGTGGTGTTGGCGCACGCGCGTTGGCGAATTCGTACCGCCAACTTGGTGATTTGCTGCGGGCCGGGGTTCCGCTGTTGCGTTCGCTCCGCTTGCTCGGTCGTGGAAAGTCCAATGTTCGACTGGCTGCAACGTGGCAATCGATCGCTGATGCAGTACAAGATGGTGAACGGCTCGCTGAAGCGATGGCTCGTTATCCCGGGGTGTTTCCTGATGTGCAAGTTGCCATGGTGCGCGCTGGCGAGCGCGGCGGGTTTCTTGAGGATGTGTTTGCACGTCTTGCCATCTTCATTGAGAACCAAGCGGAGATGCGCAGCAAAGTGGTCGGCAATCTGATCTATCCGGTGATCTTGCTGGCCGTCGGATTTGGCATTGTGATTGCCGCGCTGATCTTCTTTGTTCCCAAGTTCAAGAAGTTCCATGTCAAAGGCGAGCTGCCACTACCAACGCGATTTCTCATGGGCGTCAGCGACATATTGGTGGAGCGGTGGCCGTGGTTGTTGCTTGGTGTGGCAGTGATTGCCGTAGCCGGTTGGTGGGCATGGCAGCGCCCTGCGTTACAACGTCGTTTGCGCGATGCCGAACTGCGCGTGCCGCAATACGGCGCATTGATCCGTGCGATTTGCGTGGCGCGATTTACGCGTGTGCTGGGAACGCTCTTAGCAAATGGCATCCCCATGTTGCAAGCGATGACCATCGCTCGCGATGCTGCCGGACATCCGCGATTGGCGGAGAGCGTGGAGCGAGCCACTGAAGCGGTTCGGAGCGGCGAACCATTGGCGCAACCGCTTGCGGACAGTGGGTTCTTTGAGCCTGATGTTGTAGAGATGATTTCCGTTGGGGAAAGTGCGAACAATCTCCCCACCGTGCTCGGCGGCGTGGCAGACACCCTTGAGAAACGTGTGGATCGAACCTTAGGAATTGCGGTGAAATTGATGGAGCCGGCTCTATTGCTGTTCCTTGCAGCAGTGGTGCTTTCTATCTTCCTTGCGCTGGTGCTGCCGATGCTTCAACTTGGTGGTCAGGCGTAAGATTGGCGTTGTGAACATTTCTACGAATGCGCCTTCGACTCAACCGCACGCTGTCAGTACCACTCCAAAGCATGGATTTTGGACAGGCTTCAGTGTTGGTTGTGCAGTCTCATTGGTTGGTGCACTGCTCATCGGTGTGATCGCCGTCATTGTTGCGATGACGGCCGGCCTGAGCGCCGCGCGCGATCGAGCACGTGATGCATACGCAACGAGCCAGGCACAGCAGATTGCCGCCGGCCAGGCGGTTGCCGCCGAGGCCGCTGCTGCATATGCAGAGCAGAATGGCAACGGTGGTATGGCAGACGGAGATCCTTCGCTCCCCGCAAGTCCGCTGGTAGGCGCTGATGGTGATGCTGCTGATGATGGCGATGAAACGATGTCGGTGGAAGAGTTGGCAATCGCCAGTGCTCTTGAAACTGAGGATTACGACACGGCCGAGAAATTGGCGCGCGAGTTGGTGGCGCGCGATCCCAAAGATCTGCTGGCTCGCGCTTTGTTGCAGACGGTCCGGATTGAACGCGCGGTAGCAGCGGGGGACATTGCCTCTGCTGATGCGCTTCTGAGTGAGGCACGCGAGCAGGCGTTGGAGCTTGATCCATTCGCCGCGTTAGGCGTGGCCGACCTTTGGATTGCTGAAGGTGAGCCTGCTCGAGGCCTTGCGATTGCAGACCTCGTCGTGAAGAGCACCTCCGGAACAACCGACGACGCGCGCTATCTCCGCGGCGCGGCGCTGCTTGTTCGTGGGATGGCCAAGGCGGAATTGGGCGATCTTGCCGGCGGCACCAAGGACATTGAAGATTCCATTGAGCTTGCGCCCGACGAGGAAACCGCCGCAGAATGGCAGCAATATTTGGACCAGATCCGTGAGAAATCACGGTAGATCCACGCCGGCACTCCATCGCCGCAACCCCCCGCACGGTTCCCGGTAAACACACCGAGCAGGAGATCACTACCCCAATGCGAACTACTTCAACCCGCCATCGCAACCGTCGCGCCTTCACCATCCTTGAGCTGCTGATCGTGATCGGCATCCTCTTGGCATTGGGCGGAATTGTCCTCTACAACTTGAGCGGACAGTCTGACAAGGCATACGAAGGCACGCAGACCGTGCAGATGCAGGCAATCAAGAAGGCGATCATGATGTTCAAGAATGACGTCAAGCGCTTGCCTACCCAGGAAGAGGGCGTGGTGGTGTTGTGGGATAAGTCCGTGCTTGATGACGATTCCGCGGGTCGATGGGCGGGTCCATACTTGGAGTCCGCAGTGCCCAAGGACATGTGGGGGCATGAGTGGGTGTATGTCTTCCCAGCAGAAGGTGTGGCCGTTGGCTTTGACATTCTGTCGGTCGGACCGGACGGTCAAGAAGGCACCGAAGACGATATTTCCCTTGCCAAGGGCAAAGGCAATGCGGACGCAGACTTCGGCGACTTTGGCGGCGGCTCTTCCTCCAGCGGATCCTCCTCTGGCGGCGGCACCGCGACGTCGCGGTGAATCCCATGCGCGCGCGCCGCGCATTTACATTGCTCGAACTGCTGATTGTGGTCGGCGTGCTGGTGGCGTTGTCAGCCATTGTGTTGCCGTATGGAACGCAGTTACTCGATAGCCAGTCATTTGAGCGCACGGTTGATGACACCATGTCGCAAGCCATGTCCGCGCGTGCGTGGGCACAGCGCGAGGGCGCCGTTGTTGAATTGGTTGTGACCGATGATGGCACGCGCATTGAAGTGCGGGCGGTGGACTTACTGCGACAGGCCGAGGACGGCACCGAAGGCGCCGCGGGTGCCGACGGCATGGAGTCCGCGTTGCGCGGAACCCGAAAAGCCCAGCGACTCAAGGCGGAAATGGAGCGCCGAGTAGCCGACGTGGCCAACCGCGCCGGTGCAAATGCAGGCGCTTCCATGGGCGAAAGCGGAGCAGGTGGCGATGGGGGATTCGAACAAACTATCCCGGAATCATGGGCCTCGCGCGAGCTGGAGTTCGGAATGCACGCCGGCACCGAAACGCCGTCGTCGGAAGCAGAGCGGTCGGAATTTTCTGCAGCAACAGGCGACGAGCGGATTGCGTTGTTTCTTCCGGATGGAAGTGCTGCGGCAGTTCGGGAATTGTGGATCCAAGCAGGGGCGCGGTCGACTCGGATTTCTATCGACCCACTCTTTGGTGAGGTGCGACGTATTGATAGTTCCGCGAAGGTTGCCGGCACACGTCCAGCCGATCGTTCGCGTGATGCTGGATCACAGTCGCAAAGGAGCGCGCCATGAATCAGCGCGGGTCCGTGCTGTTAGAGGTGCTGCTTGCCACAGCAGTTTTTTCGTTTGCAGGCATTGTGGTACTTGGTGTTGTTGATGGCGCTGTTGCCGATGGTGCGCGCGCAGCTCGAAGATCGCTAGCGATGGACGTTGCGCGATCACAGCTGGCGCGTATGGAGGCAGGAATTTCCGATGACTCACAAGATGATCGCGCGGTACCTGGACTGCGAGTGGAGTCACACATGGAGCCCTCTGATTTCCCGGGACTAGCGCTCGCGGTGGTCGAGGTCTATGACGAGCAGCCCGATGGGCGCAGCGACGAGGCAAGCAACGATCCGCCACGGCTAGCGGTACTTCGGCAATTGCTGCGCGGTGATGGCGGCGGCGGTACTGAGCGACCGGAGGTTTCCCGATGAATCGCCGTCGGAATGCCCGTGGATTCACGTTGCTAGAAGCACTGATTGCCGTGGGCATGCTCATGCTGCTCCTTGGCGCGCTGGCCATGTTTGTTGAGGATCTCACGCGCACTCGGCAATTCTCGGCGCGCACAGCGGCGCAGACTCGGTCAGCCGATGCGTTGTACAGCGTGTTGGAAGCAGCACTGCAAACGGCCGTCGTTGATGGCGGGCCGCTGGGTTCGGGAGTCACAGGAACCGATCGGTCGGTGCGGGTTCTTTCGTCGCGAACCGATGCGGGCAGCGGCAGCGTGCGCGAACTAGCGCGTGCCGCGTTTGCTGCACTGTCTGCAACGGAGATCGGTGAGTCGTCAGGAAATATCACCGTTACTCGTGGCGGAGCATCAAGCGTGCTTCCCGCGACGGTGCGAGCCATGCGCGTGCGCTACTGGGCAGATGGTGAATGGGCGGACTCATTCGACTCACTCTCGGCGGGTTCGCTGCCACAGGCAGTGGAAGTAGCGCTGTGGTTTGGAGTAGCGGCCGCGCCATCGGATGAAGACGACTTTGGAACACCAGATCGGGTTCGAACGATCGCGGTGCCCGATGCAGCGGGCGCTGATGGCGCGAACTTCATGCCGGAGGCCGGGCAGTGACTTTGCATTCCACCAGTCAAATGTCCAACACAGGCGTTGCCCGACGCGGGGTAGTCATGCTGGCGGTATTGGTGGTGCTTGCAGTTGCTGCGCTTGTTGCTGGTGGATTACTTGCTGCAGCAGAGGCAGAACATGCGGGATTGGCAGCCATGCGTGATCGAACGCAACAGCGCGCTATCGCCTGGAGCGGCTGCCAAGCAGTTGCCGCACTTCTTTCTGCGCAGCGACAGACGATTGCGGACGGTGAAACTCCGGAATTGCCTGATGAAGTGTTGCTCTATGAAGCCGATGGCGCACAGGCGGTGGCTCGAATCCTGCCGGTTGGTCCGTCCGGCGAACGATTGGTTGCAGAGTGCGCGAAGTTTGCACTCGCAGGTCTTGACCCGGCAGTGCTGGCCGCCACTGGAGTGATTGATGCCAAAGCCGCTGCTGCAGCAGTGGCACGCGGCGGAAGTGCGGACGCGATCGAGTCAATCGTGCAACCGGAAGTCGGCTTGACTGCCGACCGCGTGATCGGTCCAGTAGCCGCAGGCATTGCTGCAGGAGTTCGTCGACTGCAGGACAGTAGCTCCGGATCTGGTGCACGCGGCGCTATTCCGGCGCGGGTTCGGACGCTAGCGGTGGCAGATGTAGCAACGCCGTTTTCAGCACAGCGTGCACTTGGTAGCGGTATTGCAGGCGCCATCGTTCAGCGTCAGGCACTTGGCGCATGGAGCAGCGAAGGAATGTCGGCAATTGACGCGCAAACGGGGGGCGGTACCGCGGAACGCATGCGCAGCGCAATTGGTGGAGAAACACCTACAAATCAGGGTGATTTAGTGCGCGCGATGCGCCTGTCACAACTTCCAGTTGATAAGTGGAGCGCAGTACTTGATGCAGTGATCGCTGGAGATTCAGCGGTCGAACGTCGGCAGGTTGACATTGCCAACGCGCCCGAGGAGGTGCTTCGTGCCATTCCATCGGTTGGTACAGAGCTAGCAGCCAAGATGATCCAAGCACGCGCATCGCTCGCGGCAGGTGAACGCGCGCAACTGGCATGGCCGGTGACTTCGGGCGCATTGACTCCGGAGGAGTTTGAGGCGATTGCCCCGTTCATATGTGCGCGCAGTTGGTTGTGGCGAACGCGCGTTGCGACTGGCGTCGTGGACAGCATGCAAGAGGGCAGTGCCATGCGCGGCATTGAGGTGTGGGAAGTAGTCATTGATCTTGCAGAAGATCCGCCGCGATTTGCAAGTATCCGTGATTGCACGTTGCTACCCATTGCCTCGGCGTTAGCTGAGCAGGAACGAATGGAACAGGCGACGCTTGGTGAGCGCGGGAGTACTGCAACCGATGCAGTGGTTGATGACGAGCTGGAAAGTTCAGCTGATAGCACTGGCGGCGCTATGCAATCAGTCCAAGAATCACAGGCAATAGCTGACTCTGGCAGCGATCCGATGATTGACGGTGCTGCCGATGAATCTGCTGATGACGCAGCGGGCGCCGATTCAGCAGGTGACGCGACTCGCCCGCCAGCGCCGCGCCCATGGCGGTCACCAGCTGCAGATGCAGTTCGTACCGCTGATGCGGCGCGCCGAGCGGAGAACGATCAACGCCAAGCTGCGCAGCGCGAGCGTGATGCCCAGGGTGCGTGGAAACCAGCCGGCGAGCCAGCGCCCGGGGCGCGGCAATGGACGACATCGGCCGATCGTGAGAAACAGTCGCGCGAGGCGGACTCGCGCGGTTGGAGCACGCTTGCCGATCGCGAGCGAGCCGAACGCGAGGATCGTTCTGGGAAGTGGAAGACACTTGCCGACCGCGAGCGGGATGACCGAGCAACGCGTTCGAAGGAATGGAAATCGCTCGGCGAACAAGAAAGCGAACGACGCGAAGCACGCGACGCTGAAGAGCGCGCGCGTCGTAAGGCGCAATGGGCATCCACGCCACAGAAATTCCGCACCAAGCGGTGGGACGACAAAGATGTACCGCCAGATTCCGCCGGAGTTGCATCCCGTGCGCAGGAATCCGGTAAGGACGAGGAGCAGGCGACGGCATCGGGTTCTTCGACAGGTGGGCTGTCGGGACGATGGCGCCGCCGTAGCGATTCGAGTCCGTAAATACCAGTGAAATCACAGGTAGCGATCGATCTTGGACACCGACGCCTCCGCGCGGTGGAGGCAGTCGTAGAACGCGGCCGTGCCACTGTGGCGCGGTGCGTGGATATCGAATTGCCAACGGAAGTTATTGACGGCACCGATGCGGTTCGTGGCGCGTTTGTGGCGCTCGCACTCCGCAATGCGGGTATTGCCACGGACCGTGCCACCTGGACAATTGTTCGCGATCGATTGTCGTTCAAGCGATTGGTGTTGCCTGGTGCAGAGCGAGATGAGATTGCCGGAATGGTTCGCCTGGCCATGTTGCGCGAAGCCGCGGTCTCTGCTGATGCAGTGGTTGACTTCGTTCCCATTGGCGCAGAGGCATGGGCTGTGGCAGCTTCGGCGAAAGAAATTGCTGCAGTGCGCGCAATGGCTGTGGCTGCTGGAATCGCTGTTGATCGGATTGCGCCGCGCACATTCGGAACCGCGTACCTGTTGGAAACACTGCCTGCTGTTGATGCGCGCGCTGATGACAACGATGCTCCTGATGCAGCCATCGATCTGTGCGGCGATGCAGTTGAACTGGTAGTTGCGGGCCGTGATGGACTGCGCGCAACGCGCGGTGCCACGGTTGTTGACCCGGATGCCGACGCAAGCGTGACCGAAGCACGTCGTTCCTGGAGTGGATTTCGCTTGCAGCAGCCTGATCAGCGGCCGGCAGCGATTGACGTGATTGGCCCAACAAACGTGGCCGCGCGCGTAGTGGTTGCGCTGGCGGGTGACACCGGTCTGCCAGTTTCGCACTTGGCTGCACATCCCGACGTGACATGCACAGTGGATCCTGGCGCCGCATGGCCGCTGGTTGGACTACTGCTTGAGGGTGCGCGCAAGCGCGAGCGCATTGACTTGGCAAATCCGCGTCGCGCGCCAGACTTAGCGGCGCGTCGGCGGATGCAACTGTACGCAGTGGTTGCAATCATTGGAATTGCATACGCCATGGGTTGGACCATTGGCCGCAAGGAGCGCGGCACCATCGAGGCGCGTCGCACCGAGTTGCGTGCCAAGGCCGAAGGTGCGCTTCTTGAGCATCGGCAGTTCAAGCGCGATGAACTGCGCGTCCGGCACATTGAAGCGTGGACCAATGCGGATCTTCCGTGGCTTGACTCGTTGGCATACATCGCCGGATTTGCGCCGGACGCATCGCGCGTAGTGCTGGCTGGTTGGAATGGTCAGGCGCTCTCCGACGAGGCCACCGTTGCCAAGGACGGGACGATGAAGATTCCATCGGAAGTTCGGATTGCGATCGATGCTGAAGCAGCTGATCGTGCCACTGCTGATGCGTTGCGGGAATCGTTGGTTTCGAAGCGTGACTTCAATGTTCGCCCCACCAGCGCAGAGGGAAAAGCTGGGCGCCGTCTGCCAGTGGCTGTGGAGATGGTGATTGATTCGCTGGACGGCCCACCCGTGCAGCGACCCGCCAGTGCCGCAGTATCAAGCCGCCGAGGTGTGCGATGAGTAGCACGGAAACCTCCAAATCAACGGTAGCGGCATGGCGTGAGCGCATGACCGCGCTTGTGCCGGTGCGTCTGCGCGTGCCGCTTTCATGGACCGGTGCGGCACTGATCGCCGGAGCGCTCGGTTGGATGATTCACGGCGGGCGCCTGACATCATTTTCTGGATTTGATCGTGCTGGCGCGGAGGCTGACATTGCACGTACCAGTGAATTCTTGCGCAGTGTTCGTGAAGAGCGAGATCGACGTCCGGAGATTGACCGGCGGATCGCCGCCGCAGTGAGTCGATCACTTGGCGAACGAACGGATGCGGTTGACACTGCGTTGCGAGCACGGCTGAATCGGATTGCCGAGGAGACCGGTGTCCGTGATCTGATGGTTGCCACCGGCGCTGCAGTGGAGCGCAAGTCACCGGCTCGCCAAGAATTTGTGCGCCTGGCTCTTCCGCGGTCCATGCGCGATCAGCCGGACTTTGTTGAGTTGCGCGCCACTATCTCCGGCGAAGGCGCTGTTGATCAAGTGCTTCGTTTGGTGTACCGAATCACGGTAGACCCAATGCTGAAGCGCGTGGAAGCCATCAAGTTTGACCCTATCAAAGATGGCGGTCGCATGCGAGTGACCATTCGCCTGAGCACTGCGTTTGTTCCAGGGCAGGAGCCCGCGGCGCTGCCCGGCGCTCCAAGCGCGGAAGCCCTTGCGGGATTCTCAAAGTACGCCGCGCTGGCTGCACGCAACCCCTTCCGTGTTCCATCAGCAACCGGCTCCGGAGCGAACACGCTGGTGACGGCGCCAGCAACGTCCCTTGGCGCGGCCGCGGCTACCACCGAAGTTGCCGGCGCAACCACAGCAACTGAGCCGGAGATTCCCGGCGGATTTCCATACGGACTATGGCTTCTCACTGGTGTGGTTGATGGTCCTGCCGGTACGGAGGCGTATTTCAAGAACGCCGGTAACGGCGAGACACGCGTGCTGCGTGTCAACGAATCGATTGCGGAGTTTTCGTTCATTGGCCTGGATGCCGATGCAGCTCGGATAGTGGCGGGCGGCGCGACGTATCGCGTGCGCGTTGGAGAAAGTCTGGAGGCCCGCGCGCTTGAAGCGCCGTGAGCAGGACACGACACATGAACACGAAGATATCGAACGCCAGCCGAATGATTCCAGAGGTCCTTGCAGTCCTTGCAGTCTCTGCCACCACGCTCACGACGCCGGTGGTTGCAGCGCACACAAGTAACCTGGCCAACACGAGCGCGGATCCAGCGGCAGTACTTGCACCAGCCGCGCGCGTTGCGCCCATTGCAATGATTGCTCCCACGGCAGATGCAGCGTCCACCATGCAGGATGCGCCAGCGCCAACATCTGGTGGCATTCGCTTTGCTTTCAAAGGTCAGTCATGGGACCAGATTCTTGATTATTTCAGTCGCACTACCAGCTTGCCAATCGTTCGCGAAACGGAAGTCCCGAAGGGATCGGTAGATTTCATCAGTGCGCGCGCGTACACGCTGCCGGAAGCGCTCTCCACACTGAATCAACTTCTGCAAACGCAGAACGTGATGTTGCGAGTTGAGAAGGACAAGCTGTATTTGCAGAAGCTTTCCGATATGAAGCGGGAGAACATTCCTACGTTTGTGAATGAACTTCCCGCAACCGTGACTGATGACACCATCGTCACACTCATGCTTCCGTTGAAGACCGCGCGGGTTGGCCCGATTTCCACGCAGTTGGCCAATTTGGTCGGCACGTACGGATCCGTTACCGCGCTTGAACCACAGAATTCCTTGATTCTCGTGGAGACGGCGGGTCAAGTGCGGCGCATGCTCAAGATGATCGATTCGATCGATCATGCCGAGCCCGACAACGAAGTGCGCTTCTACCCACTCCGTCACGCCAAGGCGAACACACTGATCGCTAGCCTCTCATCACTCATTGGCCAACGGCAGGTTGAGTACGTGATTGGTGCAGACGGCAAGAAGACGAAGATCGAAGAGAGCAAGATGGAAGGTCTCTCAATGACCGCTGACGAGCGCACCAACGCGATCGTTGCGCGCGGTGTTCGTTCGCGATTGTTGCAACTTGCTGACGTCATTGAGTTACTTGACGTTCCATCTGGCGGATCGGCTGCTGCTGGAGTGCCCGGCGCACCCGCGGCGGTGACACGCAGTGTGCGAACCGTCATGCTTCGCGGCGTCACTCCGACCGAGGCGAAGCTACGCCTTGATGAGCTGTACGCGACGCTTCCCAAGGAATTGAAGCCCACGGTGTTAGCGATGGACGAGGTTGGGAAGCTGGCGATTGTTGGACCGTCGCAGAGCGTGGCTGAAGGTGCCGCATTGATCGAAGCGCTCGATGGCGATCGTCGCGTCCCAGGCAGCGCGCGCGTTGATGACATTGATCCGCAGACCGTCACACTCATTCCACTTCGTAACGCCGACGCCACCAGCATCATTCCGCAAATCCGTGATCTGCAAACCGCCGCGCAGCGCAAGGTAGTAACCATTGCCGCTGGTCCCGATGGCCGCAGTGTCATTGTGAGCGCACTCTCCAGCGAGAGCGAACAAGTGCGTCGCATCGTTGACATTCTTGATCAAGCTGGTCGCATTGAGCGTCGCACGCAAGTGCTGAAAGTTCAGGCAGCCAAGCCTGCCGACACCATCGAGGCTGCAAAGCGCATTCTGGCTTCGGAGCGGGATCCACGTAGTCCGGAAGGTGCGCTTGACATTGATGTTGCACGCGATGGCCGCACCTTGACGGTTGCTGGAACCCAGGCTGCAATCGCTCGATTTGAGCAGGCACTGAAATTGGCGGAGCAAGCCACGGTGGTTGAGCGTTCTACTCGCGTGTTTGAACTGAAGTACGCGCAGGCGTCCAAGGTGGCGCCCGCATTGCAGCAGATGGCAAAGCAGATCCTGACTCCAAAGGATGACACGCAGTATGCCGAGCCGCAGATTGAAGGGATTGATACGCTTCGCCAGTTAAGTGTCACGGGCACTGAAGAACAATTGAAGTCCATTGCCACGCTGGTCGCCACACTGGACCGCGCGGACCGCACCGGGCGCATGGTGGCAGTGCGCCAGGCCAAGGCATCTGAAATGGCAACGTCGGTTCGTGATCTGGTTGCCAAGACGCAGGTGGACGATCCATCGCACCCGTTCACTCCGCCAACGATTGAACCGATTGAACAAACCAATTCACTGTGGATTGTTGGCGAGCCAGCGCAACTTGCCGCGGTCGAAGAAGTGATTCGGCAACTTGACACAGTGACCCCGGGACAACTCCCGCCTCTGCGACTGCTGCAGGTACGTGCTGCCGATGCAAGCCAAATGGCGCAGTTGTTGACGGCACGTTACGACCAACGCCCTGCAGACCTGCGCCGCGAGAAGCCAGTCCGTGTCGACGCGGACACCGCCACCAACACGCTGATTGTGACTGCTCACGAGGAGGTATTCCCAGAGATTCGCGAATTCATCGAAAGTGTCAATCGCAGCGGAGAGAAGGATGGTCAGCGTGAGACGGTGATCATTCCATTGCGCGTGGGGCGTGCGGTGGAAGTAGCAGCGGCACTCGACAAGCTTTATCCGCAACCCCCGATGCCTCTTGATGCGCGCGGTCGCCCGCTTCCGCACTTGCAGAAGCAGAAGGACATCTTCATCAGCGCTGACGCCGCTACCAACACCGTCATTGTGGAGTGCCCAGGCGAACGGAAAGCACAATTTGAAGCGATCGTTGCGCAACTGGACCGCATTGAAGCGCCGCCGCAAGCAGGCGTTCGCACATGGCGCATTGATCGCGGTGACCTCGACAAGATTGCCGCGAGTATTCGTGGACTGGCGCAGAGTGGCGCATTGGCCGCGCCATCGGTTGCCGGTCGCAAAAGCCCAGAAGTCACCGTGCAAGTGGAGTCTGCAAGCCGAACGCTGATCGTCACTGGCGACGAAGCGGCGTTTGCCAAGGTTGACGCGGTGGTCAAGGAACTACAGGGTGTGCCTGCCGCCGGCTTCAAGACGTACGTCCTGAAGAGTGGCCGCACCGACCAGGTCAGCTCGCTACTCAAGCAAGTGCTCACTACCCGCGCTCGACGCGACATTCCTGGTGGCGAGAGCCAAGTGGAAGTGACCAGCGATCGTCGTACTGGAACATTGATTGTCAGCGCACCGGATTCATTGATTGCAGTTGCCGATCAACTGGTTGCACAACTTGACGCGGCTCCGGCGGTCGCTGGCGCCGACACTCAGCAAGTCCGCGTCCACGCACTGACATTTGCGGATGCCAATCAACTGGCGCCTGCGCTGCAGCAAGCTTCTGCCGCTATGCCGAGTCCCGCAACACAGGATCCGATGAAGGTTTCCATTGTTCCAGCGACTGGCTCCAACGCCCTGATTCTCACAGGAATCGCCCCAGACCTTGATGCCATTGAGAAATTGATCGACCCGCTCGATAAGAATGGAACGGCGGATACCGCGCAAGTGAAGACGGTCATGCTCAAGCATGCTCGCGCGGAAACGCTTGCGCCGCTGGTGGAGCGGCTGCTCTCAGATCGTGCCATGATGAGTCTGCGCGACATGCCGCAGAGTCTTCGTCAGGAATACTTGCGCCGCGGTATTGATCGGGCGCCGGTACGTGTTGCCGCTGACACTCGACTGAATGCAGTCATCATTAGCGGCCCTCCTGCGGTACTGGAAACCGCCGATCAGATGGTGGCACAACTTGATGCAGAATCGGTGCCGCAAGGTGGCGCGCCAGAAGTGCGAGTGGTCACACTGCGAAATGCCGAAGCGGCAGAGATTGCGCAGACGATCACGCAGATGTTTGCCAACGATCCATCCGGCGCAGCTGCCCCATTGGTCACCGTCAATGCCAGTTCGAACAGTTTGATTGTCCGTGCCACCGAGGCGCAGCACACGCAGATAGAAGGCGTGATTGAGCAGGTCGACGCCGCAGCAGGAGTATCGGGCCGGGAGATGCGCACGGTCGCCATTGATCCATCACGCGGTGACGCCTCAGAGCTTGCACGCATGTTGGAGCGATCATTGAATCGCGAAGGCGGCGGTGGCGCAGAAGTAGTAACGATGGAAGAGTTGATGAAGCGCGCACAGCAGACCAAGCCTGCCTCTACTGGTGTGCCATCTTCTGAGTCTCGATCCACGCAGTCATCCTCTCCTGCACCCGCACCTACAGCGACGCGCCCCCCCGCAAATTCGCCTGCGCCCGCTGCGAAGCCGGCTGCACCCGCCGTGGCTCCCGCAGTTGCGCCTTCCCCCGCAACGACCAACCCCGCTGTTCCAGGACAGCGTTCCGCTCCGCTTCCACAACCGAGCGCACGCTCGCAAGCCACTCCGCGCGCGCCGCGATTTGCAGCAGCGCTTCTTGCAACGGCGCTTGCGCAGTCGAGCGGTGGAATGAATCAGGCAGCAGCGATCGATCAAGATGATGACACGCGCGTCACCATTACGGTTGATCCAAAGACCAACAGTTTGGTGATCGTTGGTTCAAAGCGCGCAGTGGAGCGCGCGCAGCGACTTGCTCAGCAAGCGCAGCAGTCCATCGCGCCGGCTGGAAGCGTGGTGCGCGTGGTGCAGCTACCTGCTAGTGCCGATACAGCCGCGCTTCGCGAGGTGGTGCTGCAAACAGTGGCAGTGATGACCCCCGCCGGCGGGCGCATTGGTGACATCGCTCGTCGCTCATCGGTAGTTGCTGATCCACAAGGCGGAACGCTGGTGATTTCTGCACCCGAGCGCGACATCGATCAGATTCTTGATGCCACCGCAAAAATCGTTGCCGGTGCAAAGGGCACTGAGCCCACCAACAAGCCGGTTCTTCGCACGTTCACACTTTCGCAAGCGCGGGCGGTGAAGTTAGCGAACACGCTGCAGCAATTGTTCGGCAGCCGCCGCGGTGCTAATCCGCTTGCCGCTCCGCAATTTAGTGCCGACGAACGTACCAACACGCTCATGGTCACCGCCTCTCCAACAGCACTTCTCGAAGTAGAAGAGTTGGTTGCCAAGCTTGACACCGGTTCGCCCGCCGCGGACGTTCAGGTCAAGACCTTCGTTCTTACGCACGCGCAAGCGGATGAATTGGTGTGGACACTTCGGCAGCTGTTGTCGGCTCGAACCGACTCGCAGGGAATTCGTCTTGATGCTGACCGGGCGAGCAACCGCTTGATTGTCGCGGGAAGTGCAGACCAAATCGCCACTGCAACGCAACTCCTGGCAGAACTCGACCGACCATCCGATGTGGTTCGCACCACCGAGTTCCTGACTTTGAAGCACGCGGAAGCACAAAAAGTTCGCGAGGCACTCGGCTACTTCTATGGCCCTGATGCGGTTGATGCTGAGACCCCAGGCCGCCGAGCGGTACGCATCGTCACTGACCCCGCTACTAATTCGCTGGTAGTAAGTGCCCCCAAAGAGGAATGGGACGGCTTGCGTTCCATGATCAACAAGCTTGATAGCGAAGATTATGACTCCAACTTGCAGCTGCGGGTCTTCTCATTGCGGTACGCGCAGGCAACCAGCGTAGCCACCGCCATCAACACAGCGTTCAAGGGCGACCAGCAAGAGCGGCAGCAGGTAGCGCCCGTCGGACCCGATGGTCGACCGATGCGACAAGCCCCGGCGTATCTCGTCAAGGGCGAGAGTTGGGTGAGTGCTGTGGCGGACGCGGGGACCAATTCGGTGATTGTCAGTGCAAGCCGCAAGAACCTCAGCAAGATTGAGGCGATCGTTCAGCAGTTGGATGCAGAGCAAGTGGCCGACCTTCCCGCGCCGCGTCTGATTCCTGTACTTGAAGGACACAGCCCCACGCAAATTGCCGCAGCGCTTCGCACGGTTTTTGCGCCAGCCGATGGCCAACCGCGGGGAATTCATTCGCCGCGCATCGTGCCGGATGAGACAGCTGGAACCATCATCATTCGCGCTGATGACAAGGACTACCAAGACATGGCCGCACTGGCCGCAACGCTGCAGGGCATGCGCCCAGAAGCCAGTGGTTCGCTGTTCATGGTGGAGTTGAAGCACCTCTCCGCCGATGCCGCTGCGCAGACCGTCAATGGTCTTGGTCTGACGTCCGCAGGTGCCACTGATCCCAAAGGTCGAGTTGTTCGTGGACCCGTCAAGGTGTTTGCGGTCCCGGGGCGGAACTCGTTGGCGATTGCTGCGCTTCCAGAAGATCGCGCACTGATTGCCGATCTGGTCGCTGGCATCGATACCGAGCCAACGTGGGCACAGAGCGAAGGCGAGTTGGTGCGCCTCAGCAAGGCGGCAGCGCCGGCTGTGGCAGCCTCACTGCAGAAGATGATTGATGCGGCGGCAACGCCTGGGGCAAATAGCCTTGCCAAGGCGTTGCAGGAGCAAGTGCGGCGATTGCGCATTCGTCGCAGCGGCATGCTGACGGCAGACCTGATGTTGGACCTCACCAAGCCACTCAAACTGGTGGCTGACGAGAAGACCAATTCGATCATGGTGACGGGTGCCAAGGAAAATGTTGAAGCGGCACGCGAACTGATTGCCATGCTTGATGATGTGCCGATGACCGGCTCAGTCACGATGCGGATTCTGCCGATGCGGAACATTGACGCGCAAGAGTTTGCCACGGTGGTACGCGAACTCTTCGCGCAGGGTAAATCACTTGGAAAGATTCCCGGCACGACACTCACCGGCGCACCGCAGGGCGATGTTGGAACCGCGCTCGCTGATGACTTTGCGCTCACCGTAGTCGAGCGCACCAATACCGTGATCGTTGCTGGTCGCGACGAAGCGGTGGCGCTGGTGGAAGCCATGCAACAGCGGCTCGACACCACCGATGCGTCGGCTGCTTCAGCGGTTCGAAGTTATCCATTGAATCGCGCGGGCGCCACGGCGGTCTCGCAGCGACTGGAACAGTTCTTCAATGCCCAAGCGCAACAGAAGAACTTTCGCCCAGAAGACAAGGTTCGCATGGTGGCTGATGACCGCACCAACACGCTGGTGGTGAGTACTTCACAGCGAAGCTTCTCAGTACTTGAGGAACTCTTGAAGCAACTCGACCGGGAAATCCCCGCTGATCTACGCGAACTCAAGCTGGTGCAATTGACCCACGCGAGCGCCACACGCCTGGCCCCGCTCATCCAGCAGCTCATGGATTCGCGCCTCGAACGCGTACGTGCTGCCGAGCCACGCGCCGCCGACTTGCAGAAAGTGACAATTCTGGCTGACGAACAAGCCAATGCGCTGCTGGTTTCCGGCGGCGCCGATGCGTTTGATGTCATCAAGGGAATTGTTTCGCAGCTTGACACCTTGGAGCGCACCGATGTTGCCCCGCTCCACGTATTGCCGATGAAGCGCGGCAACCTTGATCGCGTTGCTACTGCCGTCAATCAAATCATGGACCGCCGTTACGCAGACATGCCGCAGACCGTGGCCAAGCGTGCGCGTCCCTTGGTGATGACCGACCCACGCTCCAACTGCTTACTGATTGCCGCAACGGAACCCGATTTCAAGGACATCGAAAGTCTGGTAGCACGCATCGAGGAGCAACCAACGGACCCAGCGGTCGCTCTTCATGTCATCCCGGTCCAAGGTGTTCGGGTGGAAACTATCGCTTCGCGCTTGCAGACGGTGATGCGCGAACGCATGGCCACGCTCGGTGACACAGCGCGTCCATCGGACCGTATCTCCATTGAGAGCGACCTTGCCACCAACACGTTGATTGTTGCTTCCAGCCACGAGAATGCGGAGATCATCAAACAGTTGATTGATAGCCTGAAATCAGTGGGAAACGACAGTGCGCTCACCCGTGACTTCCAGACAATCCAGCTGAAGAAGAGCCGAGCCACGGACATCGTGCAGTTGCTCGACAACATGTACATCCGCGAAGAGAATCGCCGTCGCGGCAACGACAGCGTTCGCGCCATTGTTGATAGCCGAACCAATGCCGTGATTCTTTCAGGTGCGGCTTCTGACATCACCACCATGAGCAAGATTGTTGGCGAGCTGGAAGCAACCAAGCCGCTGGAAGTGGTAGAGATCAAGTACATCCAACTGAAGAGTGCCAACGTGCTGGAACTCATCAGTCTGATTGACAGCGTCCTCTCTGGTAATTCACTGGCCTCGCGCGGTACGCAGCAGGCCACTATTGTGCGCTATCTCAAGCAAATGCCCGGCGTCGATACCGAGAGCGCGGAAATGGAAATCAACGCCGCGGTACGGCAGTCCATCAGCCTGACTCCAGACATTCGCTCCAACACGGTGATCGTGCGTGCACCCAAGGACTCCATGGACTTGGTTGAGAAGATGATCGAAGACCTTGATCACGATGACAGCTCTGCCCAGAATGTTCGGGTGATCCGCATGGCTCACGCCGAAGCAGAGAGCGTCTTGGAGATTCTGAACGAACTGTTCCGCTTGAAAAAGCAGGGAAATCTGTACGTTCTGAAGCCGCGCGACGGTGGAACACCACCCTCTGCCGATGGCGCAACGCCCGGGACTGCACCAGAGAACGCCGGCCGATCAACCACCATTGCGGGCCTGGAACTGAACATGGTCCCCGATGAGCGTCAAGAGCTTTCCATTACTGTGGACCCGCGCACCAATAGCCTGCTAGTGAGCGGCACACCAAACTATCTGAGTGCGGTGGAGAAGGTAGTGAAGGAGTTGGACACGGATCAATTTGGTAACCGTGATCAGCATATTGTTCGTCTGAAGAACGCAACCGCTATTGAGGTGGCAGAGACGCTCACTAAATTTGCGGACGGCGAGCGAAACAAACTTCTGGAGGTGTACGGAAACAATCGGCAAGCTGCCTCAAGTCGTCTGCTTGACGCACAGGTCACCGTTGTTGGCGATCAGAAGTCAAACTCAGTGCTGCTCACCGGCAGCCCGCGTTACGTGGAGAAGCTGAAGGGCGTCATAAAGGAGCTTGACGTTGACCCGCCGCAAGTGTTGATTCAGGTGATGTTGGCCGAAGTGACCTTGGTCGACAATGAGGACATTGGTGTTGAATTCTCACGCATCGACTATGGTGATGGCTATTACTCAGCGGGCGGATTTGGCCTGAATAAGACTGGATTTGGCACGTTGCAGCCCAAGGCTCCCGGTCTGGTTGGTCTCGCTCCAGCACTGTTCTCCGGTATCGGAATTCCCAACATCGCCGTGGGTGGACCCGACTTTGATTTGCTGATCAACGCATTGGCATCACAGAACCGCGTGCAGATGCTTTCAAACCCAAGCGTCATGGTGGCGAACAACACGCGTGGTCGTATTCAGGTTGGTGAAACCATCCGAGTTCCTGATGCAGTCACCGTCAGTGCTGCTGGACAGCAGAGCGCAGTCAGTGCAGAAGAAGTGGGTGTCATTCTTGAGGTCACGCCATCCATTAACCCCGATGGATTTGTGAAGATGGCAGTGGAGCCAGAAATCAGTCGATTGAGTAAGCAGACGGTGGACATTTCGGAAAACTTCCGCAGTCCCATCATCGAGCGTCGCCGTGCCAACACCACCGTCACCGTTCGCGATGGAGAGACCGTAGTCATCGGCGGTCTCATCAATGATCGCTACGAGCGCTCGGACCGCAAGATTCCAATCTTGGGCGACATTCCCATCATTGGCCTAGCGTTCCGGCAAAAGACCGAGACCACCGTGAAGACAGAACTGCTGATTGTCTTGCGACCGCACGTGGTTCGCACGCCGCAGCGCATGCAGCAGATCACTGAGGAGTCTGTCGGTCGTATGTCCTTGCAGCCTGGTCTCAAGGAACAGATTCGTAAGGCAGAACTCAAGGGCACCCAAGGCAGATACAACGACAAGGGCGAGTGGGTCGATCCGATCGGCGCGCCATCCGAGGGCCCAGCCGCCGATGGTGACGCGCCTATGCCAACGAACGGCGACTCGACGCTGATCATGCCCGTCACGTCAGAGCCTGGCGAGCAAGTCACCACCAAAGAAGCCAACGGCAGCATCACCATTGGTCCAAAGTTGCCAGCACCCAGCGCAGAACCTCCGTCACCGACTGATCCGATTACACCAAAGGCACCATGAATTCCTCGCCATACATCTGCCTTGCGCTCGGTGCGTTGCTCAGTCTGACTGGTTGCGAGACTGTTTCCAAGGAAACATCGGACGGTCGTCCCATGCCGCCGCGCGCACGCGTTCCACAGACGGCTCCGGAGGGCGTGGCGGTCAACGCGATGAGCGTCTTGTATGCACCGAAACCAACCGATAGCGACGCTAACGGTCGCCCCGATCGGCTCAGCATTGAGCTCTACCTCTTTGCGCGGCCGTACCCAACGCCTATTTGGCGCGAGGGCACTTTGAATGTCGCGGCGTATCGCATGGGCACCGCGGGTTCGGCAACGGCGCCGGGCGATCACCCAATGCATGTCTGGAGTATTCCCACGCGCGATCTTGATCTTGGCAGATTTCGCAGCCTGATCGGTGAGGGATATCGATTCCAGGTTTCGCTCCTTGATGATGGCGGCAATGATCTCATTGATGGCACGGCCATTGACTTCGTGACATGGTTTCGTCCATCGTCTGGCGCGGCGCCCATTTGGTCGGACGGGGTTCGCTCCATTGCCTTTGAACCAATGGCATCCGGCGAGGTTCGCCAGTAAAAACGAAATCGCCCGGCGATGAACCGGGCGTTCTGTGTGCACGCAGAGAGTTAAACTGGGAATCTAGGATTCGAACCTAGACAAACTGAGTCAGAGTCAGTTGTGCTACCGTTACACCAATTCCCAAATCGTGAACCGAAGATTCTAGCGCGGGCATGTCGCAGGGGGAAGCGGCTGTTCGATGCCGATAAACCCAATATGGACTCTCTTGCAGCGTCCGTGGCACTTCGTTTCGGACCGCGATCCGTTAGACGCTCGGGGGCGTAGCGGCAGCTGGCGCAGCACCGGCAGCCGGCGCATCACCCGCAGCAGGCGCCGGCTTCGCGTCCGAACCCGCGGGCACAGCGCCGCTGGTTGGCGCGGGCATCGGCTGCGGTCGAATGGAGCGACGAACCGCTTCGTCAGCCTGCATTCTTCGCTCAAGGTCAGTGATGCGCGCGCGCGCCCTTGAAAGTTCATCTTGCGTTGCTGGATCGGCGGCGGCGGCCGCCTTCGCCGCAGCGGCACTGCTTGCAGCGTTCGCTGATGCCTTGGCTGCGGCAGCAGTTGCTGCTGCACTTGCCGCTGCTGCAGCCGAGTCAGGCCCGGGTGCACTGGATGCAGTTGCTGGAGCCACAGCGTCAACTTGCCCAACCGCGCGCAACATGTGCTTTGCTTCCCATGGGATGAGCGTGACATCTGCTTCGCGCTTTTGACCCGCGCGAACGACCACGAACTTCACATGTTCGCCTGGCGCAGCGGCGCGAACCACTTCGCGAATGGCTTCCGGCGAAGCGTTGCTTGATCCATTGATTGCCACAATCACATCGTGCGACATGATGCCCGCTTGCTCAAGCGCAAGACCCGGGATGACTTGTGCCACATAGGCGCATTCCGCGCCAGATGACATAGTGTGTTCAGCATGAAGATGCGCAAGGGCCGCCGGCGGTACTGCCTCGAGGCGCCCACCGAGCATTGCTTTCGGCGCAGTCAATGTGCCGCCATCGCGCGTGCGGTAGACGCCCGGTGCATCAGCCTTCGTGCCATGTTCCGGTGTCCACGTATCTGGAATATCAAGGCGCTCAATCACTGTTCCTTGTTCATTGATCACCGCCACATGATTGCCCTTGCGCACCACGTGGTCGGGCGGGACTGGCTGCGAATCCATGAAGACCTCAATGCGGTCGCCACTGAACGCTCGCAATTCCCAGCGATGCGCTTGTCCATCGCGCGTTGGGCGCGTATCGGTTGGACTTTGCGCAACGGCGGTCGGCGTGACGACGGTCATCTGCTTCGGCGCGGCGGCAGCAGGCCGTTCCACGGCCGTAGCGAGCTCATCCACTGGCTCTGCGGTTGCGCTGGCAGCACCAGACTCCCCAGAAACCGACGCTGCGTCCGATGTTTCGGCGCCGTCGGTGGCCACCAACGGCTCAGTTGGCTGCTCGGTGCTTGCGCAGCCGGCGAGTGCGAGGGTGATGCAGCACGTTGAGATCAGGGTGGCGCGCATACCAATCATGATACAAGCATCATCGCAGCGACTATCTTCCTCCCTCGCTGAACCTCACGGATCCCATGTTCCAAATGCTCCCCACGCTCCACACGCGCCCCATGTTGCCCACACCCTCGTCACTTCCCATGCTCCTCACCGCCGCATCCCTCATGCTCTGTGCATGCGGCGAACACGCCGGCCAGGATGTTGCAAGTGCTGGCGCCGGGGCCACCTGGCGCTGGCGCGCGGAGAAGATGGAAGTCAGCGCGCTTTCAACGCCGATGGTGGCTCGCGCCGGGCGCGGATCCATGATCGACGCGCGTACTGAGTTCTTTGACAGCGACCGCGACGAGACCAAGGCCGTCGGTCAACTCACCGTGGTGGTGCGCTTTGATAGCAATGAAATTGGGCGCCAGTCCGCCGACCTTGCCGGAGTTGGTGGGCACGCCCGCGCTTGGGATTCAGTGACCGAGACCTACTCGATGCAAATTCCACTCACCATTGATCCGCTACCGGGGCGCGTGGTGGTGTTGCAGGCGACCTTTGAAGGCGTTGATGGATCACGGATGACGGCCTCGCGCGAGGTGCGCTGGCCGGAGACCGCGCGATGACCAGCGCTGCATCCTCGCCGGCCCCGCGCCGACTGGGGATATTCGCCGCTGATTCACTCCTTCTGACGGCAGCATTGATCTGGGGCGTTACCTTTGTTGCGCAGAAATTTGCCACCGAACACATGGGGCCACTGCTCTTCACGGGCATTCGCTTTTCAATCGGCGCAGTCATTCTTCTGCCAATCGCACTGCCGCGCTTTCGACGCATTGCCTCCGGGCGGGCCCGTCGCAGCGCACTGCTTGGTGGTTGCCTTGCCGGATGCGCCATGGCGCTTGGCAGCACCTTGCAACAAGTGGGAATGCATTCCACCAGCGTGAGTAACGCGGGATTCATCACTGGGCTGTACGTGATCATCGTGCCAATGCTCGGCCTCTTTGTTGGGCAGCGAGTCCGCTGGAACGTATGGATCGGCGCCATCTTGGCGGTGGCCGGGCTCTTCTATCTGAGCCTCTATGACCCATCGGGCAGCGCCACTGGAATTTCTATCAACGAAGGCGATGTGTGGGTGTTGGCATGCGCGCTGGCATGGAGTTTCCACGTGCAGATCATCGGGTGGGCGGCACCGGACATTGACCCGTTCGTCATCAGCGTGATTCAATTTGCGGTGACGGGCGCCACCGCATTGCTTGCTTCACAAGTCATTGCGCATGGCTGGCCCACCGAGACATGGGGCGCGCGCGAGGTCTTTGAACTGGGAGCGTTGCAAGCAGTGGCGTGGCCGCTCGCCTTTGCCGCGCTCCTCTCGACATGCATTGCATTCACATTGCAGACCGTGGCACAGGGCAGCGCGCCACCCGCGCACGCCGCCATCCTGTTGAGTCTGGAGAGCGTGTTTGCGGCGCTGGCCGAGGCAGTCTTTCTGGTGGCCGGGTGGACGAGCCTGGGCTCGCCGATGACGCGTTGGAAACTGGCCGGCTGCGCCTTGATGTTTGCGGGCGTGGTCTTGAGCCAATGGCGAATTCGGGCGCGCGCAGCGGGCGCGTGACGGCAGCAGGTTCCTATACTGCGCAGTCCATGTCCCTTGAAATGTCAGCATTCCCCGCCGGAACACGCATCCGAGTCACCCAGCAGCTCCCCGCGGTGCGCCACGTCAGCACCACCACCATTGAGGGCACGGTGCTTCGTTACCGCCAGTCCGAAACCGGGAGCTGGTTTGCGCACAGCCAGCACGATCGCCTCTGGCTTGATCGTTTGGAGATTCAAAAGGACGACGGCGAGATCACCGTACTGAACCTTGATCAGTACACGGTGATTGAACCGAGCGATCGCGTTTAAATTAATCAGTTTGCTTGCAAATGCCTGCACATGCAGGCTCATCTGCACTCACGCGCACTCATCCAACCAATCGTGGTGCAACCGTCACCTGCGTTCGGCCAGCGCGCCACGCGGCGCCCATGTCGCGGGCGATGTACTCGTTGACGCCGGCAAGAGTCAGTCGATCAAACTCCGCCGCGCTCTGTGCCAGGTCCATGGCCTCCCCAAGGCGCCACAATTGTGACGCAATGGTGGCCGCTCGAGCGCTGGAACTTTCACCACTCATGATCAGGCCCGCCTTGGCGCCCACCAGGGCGTCGCGGAACTCATCGGCGGTGATTCCCTGCTCGAATCGCTCCAGTTCGTGCATGATGCATTCCAAGGTGCGCGGGGCGCGTTCGTGGGTGCTTCCGGCATAGACCTGCACCAATCCGCGGTCGCGGCCGAGTGCGGAGGAGGCGCCGACTGAATAGCAGAGTCCGCGCTTCTCGCGCACCTCGGTGAAGAGACGGCTACTGCTTGCGCCGCCCAAGATTCGGATGGCCACGCGATGGGCGTGGGCGTCGGCGTCCCGGTCGGGCGGGGCATCGAAACCGATAGCAAGGTGGGTCTGTTGGGTATCAAGCTGCACCAAATGCGATCCGCGCAGGGCGGGGCGGGTCTCAACGGGGTCCTCAGTGGAGCCGCTCCAGCCCTCGAGGAGCCGTTCCACCATGTCCCGGGCGCGCTCGGGCTCAATATCGCCAGCCATGCCAATCACCGTGCCACCCGGACGGGCGCGACGCGACCATGAGGCGCGGATGCGGTCCTGGGTGAGCGACTGCAGCCCAGCAACGGTTCCGTAGCCACTGCGATTAAATGGAGCCGGCATAGCAAACTCGCGCAGGCGTACGCCGGCAAGATGTTGCGGCTCATCTTCCAATCCATTGAGGGCTTGCAGCGCAATGGCGCGCACGGATTCCAGGGCGTCTGCATCAAGGTGCGGCTGCCGAACCACCAAGGAAAGTAGGCGCATTGCCTCTTCGATGCGTTCGCCCATGCACAGCGTGGAGAGCATGGTGTGATGGACCGCAGCGGCCCCATGGCGTTGCGCACCGAGTGCATCGAATGCATCAGAGATATCGCGGCTTGACTTACCCGCCGCGCCGCGCAGGATGAGTTCGGAGAGCACCGTGGCCTCACCCTCACCAGCATCGCCCTCTGGATCGCTCGCTGTTCCGACCGGCAGCATCCAGACCGCGGCGCAACTGCGGGTACCGGGCATGCGTTCCACCACCAGGCGGGCGCCCGAGGTAAGCGTGTACCAACGAAGAAGGTCAGTAGCCATGTGGGGATGAAGGGTAGCAGCGAAGGGGGCCGAGCGGCAGATGTTTGCTGACCGTTCGGCAAGTCAACCGCGCGCAAAGTCGGCAAACCAGTCATCGGTCACATGCATTCCTACCGGTTGTTGCGCCAACCAGCGTGCCATGCGCAGTGCCCCCAGCGCAAAGAGGTCGCGGCTGGTGGCGGAGTGGCTGATCATGATTCGTTCGCCGGGACCACTGAATGCCACCACGTGTTCACCGACCACATCACCAGCACGAATAGCGTGAATTCTGGCTGGATTCATGGGCTTTCCTGTGCCCACAGTCACTGCCGCGGCCAGGCTCAGTGCGGTTCCACTGGGCGCATCAAGCTTGCGGACGTGATGCGTTTCCGTGATGTCAATGTCAAACTCAGGGAGTAGTCGTGCTGCATCCATCACCAGTTTGCGAGTCACCGCAACCCCTAACGAAGTGTTGGCGGCCACCATGGCGGGCACCCGTGTGGATGCACGTTGGATCGCATCACGTGAGGCCTGCGACAGTCCCGTGGTTCCCACCAGAAGCGCGCATCCCAGCGTGGTTGCAGCCTGCGCAGCGCGCATGGCACCGTCGTCGCTTGAGAAATCAATCACCACATCGGCGCCGCCAGGCAGAACTTCCAGTTGATTGTCGCGGTCGATCGATTGCGCAATCAGGTATCCGCGTTCCGATGAGATGCACCCTAAGAGGCGTTGACCCATCCTTCCGAGGGCTCCATGCAAGACAATACGCAATGGACGCAAAGAATCTTCAGCAACAGAAGAGAGAGATGACTGAGTGGTCGTCATGGGTGCATTCTCTGCAAAGGGCGCGCGATTTGCTCGGGAATTCTCGATGAATCCGTGCACTTGCAGTGATTTGCAGTTCACCCTGTAGCAGCACGAAGGGGTGCATCAAGTGCACTTTCAAAGAAATCTTATAAAAATTCTTCTCAACCCCCTTCACAGGCTGTGCCGATACAGG
>CAMDUB010000015.1 GCA_945878575.1 Phycisphaera mikurensis NBRC 102666
ATATCCGCCGGGTGAACGCCGCGTTCGAAGCGGTATGAAGAATCGCTGGCAATTTTCAGCGAACGGCTTGCAGCACGCACGGCGGCTGGGTCAAAGGTAGCAGCTTCCACTAAAACATTGATGGTGGTGGCAGTGACCGCAGTCAGTGCACCGCCTTTGACGCCGGCGATGGCAACCGCGCGATCGGCATCGGCAATCAGCAATTCGCCGCCTGCAAGGCTGACCTCTTGCGCGCCGTCGCCAATTGGTAAGAAGCGTTCGCCCTTGTGGGCGCGCCGCACTTGCACCTGCGCGCCATGCAGCAAGTCAAGATCAAAGACATGAGTGGGTTGGCCCAACTCAAACAGCACAAAGTTGGTGCAGTCCACCAAGTTGTTGCGCGGAATCTGTCCGATGGCACGCAGGCGTCGTTGCAACCACTCGGGGCTGGGGCCAACCTTGACGTCGCGAATGACGCGGCCGGTGTAGCGCGGACATGCAGCAGGCTCGTGATTACTTATCGCGATGTACTTGGAGACAGCGCTGCCAGTTGCCTTGGCGATCCCTTCCGGTGCTTTCAGTACGCGACCGCTCATGGCGCAAATTTCCCGCGCCAGACCAAGATGGCTGAGGCAGTCGCCGCGGTTTGACGTGGTCTCAATCTCCTGCCAGCGTTCGCCGTTGTCGGCGTCGTCGCCGCCATCAAAGTTCAGCCCCGCGGCGGTGAGTAGGTCAGCCTGCTCCTCGGCGGTAGCGGGGCGGTCGAGGTAGTCGTTGATCCAAGTGACGCTTGTTCGCATGGTGAAGGGTCGAAGGGTAGCATTCCGCGCACCGTGACGGCCGCCGTGCGCATCCAAATGACTGTCTGCGCGCTTCTTGCCGCTGCGGGCTTGATTGCGGGCTGTAGCGGCGTGGTTGGGACCGCTGACGGACCGACCGCACCGCCGTCCGATCAAGTGGCCGATCTGGAGCCAGCATCCGGCACGAAATCGGGCACCGATGCCGCGCAAGAAGAGTTTGTTGAGTCCACCCGGGGCGCACCCGCTGAGTCTCCAGCCCTTGCTGACGGGGCCTATCCGCCGGATTTCACGTTGGATGTCACGGTCTTGGTGGGTCTTGGCGCTCCCGAACTCCTGAAGGTGGAGGAACGGCAGGCCAAATACGTGGTGCTGCCGGATGGGGCGCTCCATGCGGACGCGAGTCCATTTATTGACATATCAACACGCCCCGGTCGAACCCGGTGGCTCTACGAAGACCAAGTGCAATTTCTTTGGGGCTTGTGCGCGCAGTACGGATTTACCGACGAACGCAGCGCGAATGGTCCGCCCAATCCGGACATGTTGCGAGTGCCCCGTGGCGAACGTCTGGCAATCATGACGCTCCGCGCTGGCGGGCAGACATGGACGTTTGTTCGTCGTGCGACTGACGCGCAGCCGTTTGACCCTGCGGCAGTCCGCATCATTCGCACCCTTGCCATTCTGAGTTGGCTGCCCGACTACCGAGCTGAAGATATTGCTCCCGAGCGATATGACTTCGGCCCTGATCCGTACGCCGTTTACCGAGCCATTCGTGCTCAGCAACCTGCAACCATTCGAAAATGAAATACGTAGCACGCATCGCACTTTGCGCCACGCTTGTGGTGGTTTCCGTGGCACTTACCGCGTGCGGGTCGACGCCGATCGTGCCGCCGCATGATGAGGATTCGAGCACCGACGGATTGAGTTTGCGGCTTTGGTACGCGCGCGTTGATACGCGCCAATACGACTACTTTCAATTGCGCGCCGACGGATCACTGTCGTACGGCGGCGGTCTGACGGCGTTCAATCGCCAGTCGGAATGGACCGGGCGGATCACTGCGGAAGAGGGCTTTCGATTGCGTAAGCTTGTGGATGCAGCCAAGTGGATGACGGCAGCAGACCCAGCATTGCATACGGCAGAGACCCCGGTTGCCGAGGTGGTGCTGATCAGCGGTAAATCGGAACGCGCGTTCACTATCCAAGGCCCGAACGAGTACGTCCTGCAAGTGGTGGAAGTACTTTCCAAGGCAGCAGCACGTCGATTTGATCGCTTCATGCAGCGGCTGCCGGATGCGGGAACGCAAACGCGATGACATGTCTGCAGTCGGAGTATGAACACAAGTTGATACAGGTTGACATGGGCTGAGGACCTAGTATCTCCGCAATGGCGATGACCTCCTCAAATACTGACCCGATCGTCGGCATCGATCTTGGCACCACCAATTCATTGGTGGCGTACTGCGATGACGCGGGGCCGCGCATCCTGGTGGATGAAGCGGGTCGCGCGCTCTTGCCTTCAGTGGTGCGTTTCGTGGCAGGCGTGGCGCCGGTGATTGGCCATGACGCGCGCGCACATGCGGTTGAGTATCCGGTTGACACCGTGTACAGCGCCAAGCGTTTCATGGGGCGGGGTTTTGCGGAGCAGGGCGCTTCGGTTGGTGAGTTGCCGTACAGCGTTGTTGCAGGTCCGCAGGGATTGGCGGCATTCGCCGTTGCTGGAGACGTCATCACGCCGCAACAAGTGGCTGCGCATGTATTGCGCGCATTGAAAGAGATCGCCGAGCGCCAACTTGGAGTGCCCGTTCAGCGTGCGGTGGTCACGGTTCCTGCGTACTTTGATGACGCGCAGCGACAGGCCACCCGTGATGCGGCGCGGCTTGCCGGGCTTGAGGCGATTCGTATTGTCAATGAACCAACCGCTGCGGCGTTGGCCTATGGAATTGGCGCATCTGAGCGTCGACGCACTTCGTCAGAGACCATTGTTGTCTACGACTTTGGCGGTGGAACATGTGATGTTTCCGTCTTGCAGTTAGTGCCGGGCGGACCCGATGACGGCGAGTTCTTTCAGGTGCTTTCCACCGCGGGCGACACCCGTCTTGGTGGTGATGACATTGATGACGCCATCATTGCGCTGGTGACCCGCGAGATCCGTGACGCATTTGGCACTGCATTGGAGTTTCCGCCGGCGGCTCGGCAAGCGCTGCGGAACTTTGCCGAGCGCGCCAAGATCACCCTGTCAGCGGCGGACAGTGCAACGCTGGAAGTTTCCTTCGGCGTTGATCGCACCTACCGTCGTGTGCTTGGACGTGCTGAATTTGAAACGATGATCGCGCCGCTGGTGGCACGCACAATCGACGCATGTCGCCGCGCCATGCGTGACGCAGGAGCCCCAGAAATTGATCGCGTGGTGCTGGTCGGCGGAAGCACGCGCATTCCGGCCGTCCGCGATGCAGTTCGTGCATTCTTTGGACGGGACCCGTATGCGGCGCTGGATCCAGACCAAGTGGTGGCACTGGGCGCTGCCGTGCAAGCGTCAGTCCTCGCAGGTAAGCGCCGTGATTTGTTGCTGGTGGATGTGGTGCCGCTGTCCCTGGGTATCGAAACCGTGGGCGGCGCCGTGGCGAAACTAGTAATGCGCAATTCCAGCATTCCAACCCGCGCGACCGAGATGTTCTCGACGTCCGTTGACGGGCAAGTCAATGTTGGAATCCATGTCTTGCAAGGGGAACGCGAGCTGGTGGCTGACTGCCGTTCCATCGCTCGCTTCGACCTGCGCGGAATTCCTCCCATGCCTGCCGGTATTCCGCAGATCGAGGTGGAATTCCTGGTGGACGCCAATGGCATCCTCTCCGTCACCGCCGCCGAGCGCCGGAGTGGCCGGCGTGCCGCCGTACAGGTCATTCCGACCTATGGGCTCACGGCCGCCGAAGTGGATCGGATGGAGGCGGAGAGTTTCACCCACGCCCGCGAGGACATGCAGCGCCACCGGGTGGTGGACCTGGTGGCGACGTCTCGTTTGGATCTCAAGTGGATCTGCGATGCCCTTGCGCGGGTTCGGGATGACCTGGAGCCGGCGTACCTTGAAACCCTCGAATCTGCCATCATGAGCCTGAAGGGGCATATTTCCGCCGCTGAATACGATCCCCGGTCGGTGGATGCCAACGCCTTCCATCAGGCCAAAGAAGCACTCGATCGCGCCAGCGTGCGGATGCATGAAGTGGCGATTACCCGTAGTTTGCGCGGCGGAACTGATTGATGACGCGTCGCGGCTCCGCTCCGGTACGCCACGCTGATCCGGCCACGCGCTTCGTGCGGGGCGACAACTGACAACTCGTGGGGATTTCACTTTTCTTTTCCGACATTGTTCCTATCATTTGTTCCTTGACGCCGGTGGTCCTTACCGCGCGCCGCTCCATCGATGGCAGACACACTCACCGAATCCACATCATCCGTTCCCGTCCCCGCACCCCGCTCCCGCGCCACGCGAGCGGCGACCGAACTTGGGTGGAGCGTCGAGGAATCGGCATCGCTCTATTCAATACGCAACTGGGGCAAGGGCTTCTTTGATGTCAATGCGGCGGGGCACGTGGTGGTGCATCCGCAGCGCAACCCCGCCATTGCGGTCGACCTCTATGAAGTGGTCGCCGGTATGCGCGAGCGCGGCTTTCGCACGCCGCTCCTGATCCATTTCAGTGACCTGTTGAAGCAGCGCCTGGTTGACATTGCGGAAGCATTCCGCGGTGCGATTGTTGAGCACGGATATCACGGCACGTATCAAGGTGTGTTCCCAATCAAGGTGAACCAGCAGCGCCGCGTTGTTGAAGAAGTGCGCGACGCGGGCAAGGGTCTCGGCTTTGGCCTTGAGGCCGGTAGCAAGCCAGAACTTCTGGCGGTCATGGGGATGACCAGCGACACTCCTGAGCGGCTGATCATTTGCAATGGCTTCAAGGAAGAGCGTTACATTGAGTTCACCGCGCTGGCCAAGAAGCTTGGTCGCAACATCATTCCGGTGATCGAGAACATCACCGAACTGAAGTTGATCTTGCGGTTCTATGAGCAGCACGGCGTTCGTCCAACCATCGGCGTGCGCGTCAATTTGGCTGCGCAGGGCGCTGGCCGTTGGCGGCATTCGAGTGGCCTGAAGGCAAAGTTTGGCCTGAGCATGACCGAAGTTCTGGAAGTGCTCTCGATCCTCCGTTCCAAGGGAATGGAAGATTGCCTACAGCTCTTGCATTGCCATATGGGCAGCCAGATTCATGACATTCGTCAGGTGAATCAGGGGATCAACGAACTCGCGCGCATCTACACGCAGTTGGCAAAGGCCGGCGCGGGGATGAAGTACATCGATATTGGCGGGGGATTGGGCATCGATTACGACGGCAGCCAGACCAGCTTTGAGTTCTCCATGAACTACACGCTGCAGGAGTACGCATCCAACGTGGTCTACAAGATCATGACCGTGTGCGATGAAGAGGGCGTGGCCCATCCAACGATCGTCAGTGAGTCGGGCCGCGCCATGGTTGCGCAGCAGAGTGTCTTGATCTTTGATGTGCTCGGCGCCAATCGACTGGACCGTTTCACTGTTCCCGCTGAGTTGCCGCCACCGGCAGCTGGCGAGACTGAATTGCCGCGACCGCTTGTTGACATCTATGACGTCTACAAGAACATCGCTGAGCGTCGGCTTGTTGAGCATTACAACGACATGCTTGAGGATCGCGATGAGGCGTTGCGCCTCTTCAGCGTTGGTCTCATGAGCTTGGAGCACCGCGCGTTGGTTGACAACATCTTCTGGGCCAGCTGCGCCAAGATTCGCGACATTGCGCGTTCGATGAGCCGGCCGCCCGAGGAACTTGGAGATTTGGAGAGCGCGCTGAGCGATACGTACTTCTGCAACCTCTCCATCTTCCAGAGCATGCCCGATGTGTGGGCCATCAACCAACTGTTCCCGATTGCGCCGATTCATCGCCTCGGAGAGCGTCCGACCCGCAAGGCGACGATCGCTGATTTGACCTGCGATTCCGACGGCAAGATTGATCGATTTGTGGACGACCACGACGTCAAGAAGTGGATCGAGTTGCACGACTTTGAGGACGGCGAGGAGTACTTGTTGGGCGCGTTCCTGGTGGGCGCGTATCAAGAGACGCTCGGCGACCTGCACAACCTGTTCGGCGACACCCACGTGGCTCACGTCAAAGTAGATGACCAAGGCGAGTGGTGGATTGATGAAATCATTGAGGGCGACGCGGTCCGCGATGTGCTCAGTTATGTCCACTACGACCTCGCGCGGCTCTTCGGCGAGGTTCGCCGCGAGTGCGAGAAGGCCGTGGTCAACAAGCAGATGACCGTGGCCGAGAGCCAGGGTCTTCTGAAGGCGTACGAAGCTGGGTTGTCGGGGTACACGTACCTCGAAACTGAGAATCGCTAAGGGTTTATTGCAGTTTCTTGGCAACTAAGCGGCTCGCGCTCGGTAGGTTTGGCATGCTCTCCCGGCGCGCGATTCTCGCAGCCCTCGCTGTTGGCACCACGCTGGTTGCCGCTGGGGCTGTGATGTCTCCGCCGCCACCGTCTTCGCCGTCGTCCGTGGCATCCATCGTGGCTGCTGATCCAATCCGCTTCGGTCGGGACATTCGCCCGATTCTGTCCGACCGCTGCTACCTGTGTCACGGCCCCGACCGCGCCAAGCAGAAGGCGGGTCTGCGCCTCGACTCGTTTGAGGGAGCCACTGCTCCGCGTAAAGACGGCGCAGCGATCGTTCCGGGTCATCCGGATGAATCACTACTGCTGCAACGCATTGCAGCAGTCGACGCGGACATCGTCATGCCGCCACCTGACAGTGGTAAGCATGCGCTCAGCCGGAACGAGCAGGCGATGCTTCGGCAGTGGATCGCCGAGGGCGCGCTGTACGAATCGCATTGGGCGTTCACCGTGCCGACGGTGCCCACTGTGCCAACGGTCCATGACGTTGCTTGGCCGCGCACCCCGATCGACAATTTTATTCTTGCCGCGCTTGAGCGTGCGGCGATTGCGCCAAACACGGAAGCTGATCGCGCCACGTTGTGCCGCCGCGTCTTCTTGGACCTCACTGGACTTCCGCCCACTCCGGAAGAGACCGCTTCGTTCCTCACCGATGAGCGTGCCGATGCGTACGAGGTACTGGTCGATCGGTTGCTCACTCAGGAACCGTATCGAAGCCGCTACGCCGAACGCATGGCCATTCCGTGGCTTGATGTGGCGCGCTACGCGGATACCTGCGGCATTCATCAGGACAACGGTCGGCAGATGTGGCTGTGGCGAGACTGGGTGCTGGCCGCATTCCGGGACAACATGCCGTACAACCAGTTCGTGATTGAACAGGTGGCGGGTGACTTGCTGCCCAATGGCACGGTGCAGCAGAAGATCGCCAGTGGATTTAATCGCGCCCATGTCACCAGTGATGAGGGCGGGGCGATTGATGCGGAATACCTCATGGAATATGCGGTGGATCGCACCGCCACGGTCGGCGCAGCATTCCTTGGGCTCACGCTGCAGTGCGCGCGCTGCCATGATCACAAGTTTGACCCAGTGACGCAGGAAGACTTCTACTCACTGCTGGCGTTCTTCAATTCCAACGAACAGCCTGGCATCTATTCGCAGACCATGGATGCCAACCGCGCCTATGAGCCATCCATTGATGTGCCCACGCCGGAACATGCTGCGCGACTGAGCATCCTGACGCAAGCGGCTGCCGACGCGCGTGCGGCACGCGATGCGATGAGTGATCCCGAGCGCGCCGACTTTGCAACATTCCGTACGCAGATCAGCACTGACGGAATTCACTGGGCCACGCTGCGCTTTGTCTCAGCAGTCAGTACCGAGAAGACCACGCTCACGGTGCAGCCTGACGGCAGCGTGCTTTCCTCGGGTGAGAATCCGGACAACGATGAACAGACCTTTACCTACCGCACCGACGCCACCAATTTGCGTGCCATCGCCTTAGAGGCGATGACTGATCCGTCGCTTCCTGGCGGTCGCGTTGGACGAGCCGGCAACGGTAATGCCGTGCTGGACGCCATCGAAGTGGAGGCGGTGTCGGTGACGGATCCCACCAAGCGGCACAATGTTTCGCTGGCGTGGGCGTGGGCTGATGTGGAGCAGGCGGATGGCGATTACCGAGTCGCCAATGCGCTGCGTCGTGATGGGCGCGTGTGGGCGGTCAATGCACAGAACGAACCGGGTGCGCGCGCTGCACTGTTCATGGCGGCGCAGCCATTCGGTTTCCCGGGCGGCACGGAGTTGCGTGTGAAGCTAGTGACCAAGTCGCCGTACCCGCAGCACGCGTTTGGTCGTGTGCGTATTCATGCAGGCGCTGCTTCGGATTCGCTGATTGCAGAACTGCCAACGGCATCAAGTAGTTGGTACATCGTGGGGCCGTTTCCGATTAGCGACGCCAATGCTGGCTACCAGACGGTGTTTGGCCCGGAGAAGGCTGTGCCGCTCGACCTGAATGCAACCTTCGGGGGCAAGGGGGACGGCACGTTTAAGTGGCGGTACGCGCCCGGCGTCAAGGAAGCGGAGCCAGTTGGACTTGCGCAAGGAATTGATGCGGAGTTTGTCGCGCGCGAGTTGTGGTCGGCAACCCCTGGCTCCATTGAACTTTCACTTGGGTCCGACGACGGATTGCAGGTGTACGCCAACGGCGTGCGCATTCATGAGAACAAGATCGATCGATCGATTGCTTCCGCGCGCGATCATGTGGTGGTTCCGCTGGTTGTTGGTTCCAATCTCTTGGTGTGCAAGGTGGTGAATAACGGATCAGACGGTGGCTTCTATCACCGCGAATTGCCGCGCCCCTCAGACATTGGGCGCGGCGCGGTGGCGTTGGCGATGCCTGCAGATTCGGTGCGACCCGCAGTCATTGACACGGCCATTGCGTCCTGGCGTGCCGCGCAGTCGCCCACGTATCAGGTTCGTGCCAAGGCATTTGCTGCGGCCGATCGGGAACGAACCGCCTTTGCGCAAACATCGCCGCGCACCATGGTGATGCAAGAGCGCGCTACTCCGGTGGATACGTTTGTCATGAAGCGCGGCCTGTATGACCAGCCCGATGAGACGCGCAAGGTTTCGCGGCGAATTCCTGCTGCGCTCGGTGCACTGCCTGCCGACGCGCCGAATGATCGACGCGGCCTGGCGGAGTGGCTGGTGAGCCCGCAAAATCCACTGACGGCGCGCGTGGTTGTGAATCGATTCTGGGAACAGTTCTTTGGGCGCGGTCTGGTGAAGTCCAGTGAAGACTTTGGATTACAAGGCGAGTGGCCTTCGCACATGGAATTGCTTGATTGGCTGGCTACCGACTTCCGCGATCACGGATGGGACGTGCGTCGATTGGTCAAGCAGATTGTCTCCAGTCAGGCGTATCGGCAGTCATCGCGCGTGCGTCCGGATGTCGCCGCGCATGATCCGGAAGACCGGATGTTGGCGTGGTTCCCTCGGCAGCGTCTATCGGCGGAGCAGATTCGCGATCAGGCTTTGTACGTGGGGGGCTTGCTGCGCGAGCGGCTCGGTGGGCCCAGTGTCAAGCCATATCAGCCGGACGGCCTGTGGCAGGAAACAAGTATGCCCACCAGCAACACCAAGGCGTACGAGCAGGGCACGGGTGACGATCTCTGGCGCCGCAGCCTGTACACGTACTGGAAGCGTGCTTCGCCGCCGCCCTCGATGCTGGCGTTTGACGCACCAACGCGCGAATTCTGCGCAGTTCGTCGGTTCGTGACCAACACGCCGCTGCAAGCGCTGGTTCTTTGGAACGATCCACAACTGGTGGAGGCCGCGCGCGCCTCGGCAGAGCGCACCCTGCGCGAGCCGGGTGACGATCGTGCCCGGATTGCTCGGCTGTGGATGCGCGTGACCGGGCGCGTGCTGGACGACCGTGAGCTCACGGATATCAGCGAAGCGCTCACTGCCGAGCGAGCGCGCTGGGGCTCGGAGGCGGGCCGAGCGGATGCGCTCACGTTGCTGGCGGTAGGTGATTCGCCAGTTCCGACGGATATTTCACCTGCAGAGCTCGCTTCGTGGACAATGATCTGCAACGCACTTCTTTCCAGTGACCCGGTAATTGTGAAGGACTGATCGATCCATGACTTCAAAGCGCCCCATGACCCCGCACGCCGACGCACTTGAGGAATACCTCCTCAATCTGACGCGGCGCCGGTTCTTTGGAACAGTCGCTTCGACGATCGGCGCCGGTCTTGGCGGTGTGGCGCTGGCAAGTTTGTTGGGACGCAGTGCCGCGGCAGGCGCCAATCAACTTGTTGGTGCGGACGGCGCTGCGCTTCCAAATGCGGCGCCGACGGGCACGGCGTTCACTCCCGGACCTCACTTTGCGCCCAAGGCGAAGCGTGTGATCTACATGCACATGGAGGGCGCGCCAAGTCAGCTTGACCTTTATGACCACAAGCCGAATTTGCTCGCGCGGTTCAACGAAGACCTGCCGGATTCCATTCGCAACGGTCAGCGCATCACCACCATGACCAGCGGGCAGAGCCGATTCCCGGTGGCGCCCAGCAAGTTCCGTTTCGACCGGTATTCGAATCGTCAAGACGGGATCATGCTCTCGGAACTCATTCCGAACACCGGTCGGGTGGCGGGTGATCTGTGCTTTGTGCATTCCATGCACACCGATGCCATCAATCATGAACCTGGCATTACCTTCTTCCAGACGGGCTCAGAGCAGCCGGGTCGCGCGTCGTTTGGTAGTTGGGCCAGTTACGGTCTTGGCAGCATGAACTCCAATTTCCCATCGTTTGTGGTGATGATCACCCAGGGCGCGGGAAACATGCAGGCATTGAGCGCGCGTTTCTGGGGGAGCGGTTTCTTGCCGAGCGAGCATCAAGGTTGCCGACTGCGCGCTGGCCGCGATGCGGTATTGCACCTCCGTGATCCGGATGGCGTGAGCCGCACCGACAGGCGTCGCATGTTGGACCTGGTGACACGGCTGAACACTGAGGAGTTTGAAGATTCACTTGATACCGAGACGCGAACTCGCATTGCGCAACATGAGATGGCGTACCGCATGCAGATGTCGGTGCCGGAGCTCACGGACTTCAGTGACGAGAGCGAAGCAACGCTTGAGATGTATGGACCGGATGTGCGTAAGCCCGGAAGCTTTGCGGCCAACTGCCTCATGGCGCGCCGGCTTGCTGAACGTGATGTCCGTTTCATCCAGCTGTACATGCGTGGATGGGATCAGCACAACAATCTGCCCGGTGAATTGAGTCAGCAGTGCAACGCGGTGGACCGTGCGCAGGCCGCGTTGGTCACTGACCTCAAGCAGCGCGGCATGCTTGATGACACGCTGGTCTTGTGGGCTGGTGAATTCGGTCGCACGGTGTACAGCCAAGGGCAACTCACCAAGGAAAATTACGGGCGTGATCACCATCCACGCGCGTTCACCATTTGGATGGCTGGCGGCGGCGTGCAGCCAGGAATCACCTACGGCAAGACTGACGATTACTCATACAACATCGTTGAGAATCCGGTGGATGTACATGATTTACATGCCACGATGCTGCACCTCTTGGGCTTTGATCACAAGCGATTGATTTATCGCTCACAGGGTCGTGATTACCGCCTGACGGATGTCAAGGGAAACGTCGTCAACGCGCTGCTTGCTTAAACGCAGCGCGCTCATCAGGGAAGTTTCCCGAACCACATGAGGTGCTGCAGCGGAAGTCGTGCATCCGTTCGGATCCACGTAAGGCCCGCCGCTGACATTTCGCGGCGCGCTTGCGTTTCGGTCATCTTGTGCAGCGGCTTGATGGGAACCTCTGGATCTTCACCGCGGTACTCAACCAATGCAACGCGACCGCCAGGTTTGAGCGCACGCGCAATGGAAGTCATCATTTCCAGTGGCTGATCAAACTCGTGATAGGCATCAACCAGTAGCACTAGATCGACGCTTGCGACCGGCAGCATGGCATCATCGGTGTCCCCTAAAATTCCCTTGATGTTGGTGAGTTTCTCCGTGCGTGCGCGCGCTTCAAGAAACTCCAGCATTTCCGTTTGGATGTCAGTGCCGTACACGATTCCCGGGGCAACCCGCTTGGCCATGGGAACGGTGAAGTAGCCACTTCCTGCGCCAATATCTGCAACCGTCATGCCTGGCTTCAGATCCAGCGCGTCCATGAGGAGGTCGGTTCGCTCTTCCGATTCGCGTGTCCCGCGTTCGAGCCAATAGATACCTTGGTGGCTCATGAACGCAGCGATCTCGCGCCCGTAATAGCTTCGGCCAATACCGTCCGCGCTGGCCTCGCACTGTTCGTAGCCCGTTTGCGCAGGCGATGGCGGGTGATCGCATCCCAACGGCATGGCCACGAGGCTGGCGGTACAGATTGCACGCAGGAGGACGATTCGCATAGCGATAGGGTAGAGCCGAGCGATGGAGGAAGTCGTACCATGAACAGTGCATGACAGGTGAATTTTCAGATTTCGTCAGCCTTGATGACTTTGAACGCCATGCGCTTGAGGTGCTCCGCGTCTTGCCGCGCGACTATTTCCGGAGCGGCGCGTGGGCGGAAACAACCATGCATGAGAATCGTGCCGCGTGGGAGCGCCTGCGGATTTGGTACCGCGTCATGCGTGATGTCTCTGCGCGCTCAAACAGCGCCACCATTCTTGGCGGCGAGGCGTCCATGCCCGTCTGCATCGCGCCGACCGCGCTGCAACGGATGGCGCATCCGGATGGTGAGTTAGCCACTGCCCGCGCCGCTGCGCGCGCTGACGTACCGATGATCCTTTCGAGCCTATCGACCACCACTATTGAGGACGTCCGCGCCGCGGCGACGGAAATTGATCCTGCTGCGCGCACGTGGATGCAGATGTACATCGGCCGTGATCGCGGTGTGGTGCGCGAACTCGCGCAACGCGCACACGCTGCCGGTTGCGATGCGTTGGTGCTCACGGTGGATACCCCGGTCTGGGGTATCCGCGAGCGCGACATTCGTAATCACTTCCGTGTGCCGGAGGGTCTGAGCATCGTTCATCTGGAACGCCCGGGTGGGCCGACCGGCCATACCGGGAGCGGCATTCAAGAGGCGCTCGCTTGGACGATTGATGCGAGCCTGACGTGGAAAGACTTTGAGTGGCTGCGTGATTCCACGCCGCTTCCTGTTGTTCTCAAGGGAATCTGTCGCGCTGAAGATGCTGAGCGCGGCGTTGAGCTTGGCGCGAAGGCGATCTTGGTTTCCAACCACGGCGGCCGTCAGCTGGACGGGGCGCCGGCGACTGTTGAAGCGCTGCCGCACTGTATTGATGCAGTTGCCGGGCGTGTTCCGGTATTGGTTGATGGCGGCGTTCGTCGCGGCACCGATATCTTGCGGGCGCTGGCACTCGGTGCGCAAGCAGTCTGCGTGGGGCGACCGATTCTTTGGGGGCTGGCGTCTGGTGGCGAAGAAGGCGTATCCCGCGTGCTTGCCATTCTGGCGCAGGAACTGGACGTCACGCTTGCGCTGTCCGGTTGCACCGGCGTCAACGATGTCACGGATGATTTACTGCGGCCGTAACGATGCGTAGCCGGGATGTATGCGGCGAACGTGGCGCTTGCGGCGCGCTATCACCGCCCGTGCCCGCCACCGCCGCCGCCACGGCCGCCCATGCCGCCGCGGTTCATACCGCCGTAGCCGTTCATGCCGCCGTATCCGTTCATACCGCCCCAACCGCTGAGCTGTCCATAGCCGCGGTAGCCGTTCGACCATCCTCCGTATCCGTAGCCGTACGGATTGACCGGACGCGAGACGGTGCGGTCATACCAACCGGTGTCTTGGTTGAAGCCGGGTAGGCCGCGGTCGTAGTCATTGCCCCAACGTTGTGCGTAGGTGCCGCCTTGATCACTGATACCCCAGCCGCCGCCGTTGAAATTGCCGCCGCGCTGATAGGGTCCGCCCTCGGAGGCGCCGTTTCCTTGTTGAGCGCCGTTGTCATTGTTGCCGCCGTTACCACGGGTGGCGTAGTTCGTGTCACCGCGCGCGAACGCGCCGCGCGGGCTTCCATCAAAGTTGTGGTTTGGGTCAGGGCGGAAACCGTCCGAGTTGGTGTTGCGAGCTTGTGACGATGCCATGGGTGAATCATCGCGCTCTTGGAAGTTGCCGCTTCCGTTGCGTTGGACTGCGCGAGCGGCGCCGTCGCGCCACGATCCATCCGGGGTTCGTGCAGCTGATTGATTCTGGCGTGCTGCGCCGGCACCGATTGTTGCGCCCGCTCGGCTGTCATCCATACGGGTCCCGTCACCAGCAGACTTCTGCCACGCACCGTCGGCGCGCGTGTACATCTGATCGCCGCGACGTTGCGTCACCTGACCGTTGCGATTGGCCATGACATTGTCGTTGCCGTTCGCTCCGTGATGCCATGCAGCATCATCGCGTGTGGCGTTTGCTTCGGCACGGTTCGCACCGCCAGTGGTCTTTCGGTACGGACCGATTTGCCCGTAGCGACTGATGTCGCCTGCAGCGCCGGCGCGGTTGTAGCTGCGCGCGGCGCTGTCCCAGCCGCGCCGATACGCGCCGCCCCAGTGGTTGTTCCACCAACCGCTGCCATCGCGCCAGCCCCATGGGTGATAGCCCCAACGCCACGCATCACCGAAACCCATGCCCAACGCAAAGCCAACGCCGAAGCCGCGGCCGCCGCCCCACCAACCATCACCGCTCCAATAGGCGCCGGGGTAGAGGCCGTAGTCGCCCCAACCGGGATAGCCATAGAAGCCCCAACCGCCGTAGTCAGCACCGTAACTTGGCCAGTATCCGTACGTGTTTGGATAGCCGCCGTACGTGTCCCAAGTGTCTTCGTCGGTGATGTCGGAGTTGTTGCCAAGCACCAAGTCCTGTGCACCAATCGAACCGGGATAGGTGTAGCCGGTGCCGTACGCCACGGTGCCATCATTCTCATAGCTATTCATATAGCCAGCGGTGAATCCGAATGTGACACTGTCAGCGTCGGAGTTGTAGACCTGCACGTAGGTGGCCGTATAGATCGGGCAACTTGGCGGAATGGTGTAGATCTCTTCGGGAACTGCATCGCAGAGCGTCCACGGTCCGTTCGGTGCGTTGGCAACAAACCATGCAGCGGTATCGCACAGGTAATACATTTCCTTGCAATAGATGAGCGGCGAGCTAGCGTTCGCTGCGTACTGCATGCTGGTACCGGCGATGGGCTTGAAGCGTGCGGGACCACCGATGGTGGAGAGTTTTGCCTTGGCGAGTGCGCGATCGAGCGTTGCCACATGTGGGATGGTCTGTTGATAGACGGCCTCCGTGGCTTGCGGCGTGTTGGGCACGGAAGCAAGCACGTTGCCCCATGTTCCATGCGGATCAATCTGTGCGAACGATGTTGGAATGGACGCGGGCTTGCTATACGTCCATGGTCCGTTCATGAGGTCGGTGGAGGTGAACCAGCGCCCAGAGGCCAAGAGCCACCAGGCATTATCCGCGCTGGTAGTGAAGAGATCGCAGTTGGCATTGGCAACGGCAAACAGACCGTCGGCTACCTGCGTGAGGTTTGGTTGACCGTTGATGCTCACCAGGCACATCGGTGACGTACTGACGATCACTTCGGGCGTCTTGCCGGCGGGAGGCGGCGTGGTCGGCACGGCGGCGGGGTGGCGCTCTGGCAGTGCGGCAGCGATGGTCTTCAGTGCGGATGCAGAAAGCATCTTGCCCGCAATGTATGGACCCGTGTAACGCGAGGAGTGCAACCACGTATCGGTACCGATGCGTGTGAACCACGTGCGCGTTGCTTTGTCGAACACCAGCAGTGAAGGGGTGTTCTGTGCAAGGCCGATGCCGCTATCGCCGAGTTCGCGCAATGCGGGCTTGCCGTCAAGTAGTAGGAGTACAGCGGCGTGACCAATGACACGAATCTTTGGCGGCGCATTGCTGAGTGATGCGCGCGTTGCGGTTTGGTCCTTGGCCACTTGCATATTCTGCATGACTGTTGCACGGTTCACCGTGAAGGTCACGCCAAAGAGCATCTTCTGCAACTCGGCGGCAGCAGCAGATGCATCGGAATTGTTCGAGAGTTGCGAGTGTTGCACCAGCATGTTGGAGACTTCGATCAGGCCTGCGGCGAGATCGTTGTCCAGGTCGGCGGTGAAGAACATTGCGCCGTAGATCGCAGGCATTCCAGTGATTTCCACGCTGAACGCGGCGCGTGCGGTGGCGCGCGTTCCGGAGATTGATTCAAACTGCGGCGTGTAGAGCGTGTAGGTGGTGGCGTCCACGGTGGCGGTCTGCGGCCAGAGCGTTTCGCCGTTGTCATGATCGGGGGCGGGAGCGGTGGCAGTGGTGGCGGCGGATGTGTCGGGGACAACGGGTGCGGCGGGGGCAGTTGGCATAGCCGGTGCGTCGGTCGGCGCGGCGGTCGGCGGGGTCGATTCATCCGGTGTGGCGGTGTCGGTCGGCGCCGCTTCGAGAGTGGTGGCGGGTGGAGTAGCGGGTGCGGGAGTTGGTGTTTGCGGTGACTCGGGCTCGAGCGCTGGTGTTGGCTCGGGGGTTGGTGTTGGCTCAGGGGTCGGTGTTGGCTCGGATGTCGGCGTAGGCGTCGGTACAGGTGTCGGTGCAGGTGTCGATGTGCGCGCTGGCTCTAGTGCAGGCGTTGCTACAGGCGTTGGTGTCGGTGTTGCCGCAGGCGTCGGTGCTGGTGTTATCGCAGGCGTCGTTGCAGGCGTCGGTGCAGGCGTCGGTGCAGGCGTCGGTGCAGGTGTCGGCGCCGGCGTCGTCGCAGGCGCCTGCGCACTCTTGTCCACCACCTTGTCGGCTGCTTTGGCGGCGGTCTTCGGACCCGGTGTTGCGGCGGGTTGCGTTGCAGGGCCAGGGCGCGCGGATTGCAGCCGTGGTGCCGCGGTCGCGGTGCAAGTAATGAGGAGCGCAGCGAGGGTGACGAATCGATTGGTGTGATGCATGAGGGGTGACCTGTGCAGCTCAGGCTAATTCGTGTGGGTGCGGCGCGGGGAAGGATTCTTTTTCGCCTTTGTGAACGCCTGTTGTTGGACGTGGTGTCGCGCCGATAGTATCCTAACAAACACCGTACAATAAACCCCATGGGCTATTCACTTCCATCCGAAGGCACCGAGCAACGCCGCGCCGTACGTGCGGCGTTGGCTGAGCGCATTGGTGCGTTGGAAGGTCGTGGGCAAGCGGTGTCCGATCGTCCCATTCACATCGCTACCGGGTGGACGGCGATCGATGCCGCGCTCGGTGGCGGCATTGCACGTGCGGGGCTACACGAGTGGTGGGGCGCGCTGCCCGAGGTGCGTGCGGTGCTGGTGCAACTGGCATGGAACGCCATCCTTCATGACGATCAACATCGCGTGGGTGCGCATCGACATGTGGTGTGGGTGGGTCGTGAGGCGTGGCCGTCAGCAGATGCGCTGGTGCGCGGAATGCGCGCGCCCATCGCTGGAATGTTTGGTCAGCCGGTTCCGCGTACGTGGCCGGATGCACGACTGCACGATCGTTCGCTCTTGGTTGATGTACCAGCGCACGACCCTGGCGCGCGACTCTGGGCGATCGAACAAGCGGTGCGCTGCCCGGGTGTATGCGCCGTGATTGCCGATGGACGTGGATTTGATCTTGCTGCAACGCGTCGATTGCAACTCGCAGCGTCCGACACGTGTCTTCTTTCGATGCGCGGAGCAGAACATCGCCGCGGTGCGCGCCGCGGTGTGCTGACGGCATGCGCGACGCGCTGGATGGTGGAGCGCGCGGAAAGAACTGCACGCACTATCACCGAACGCGTACCGTGGTTACGAACGATGGACAAGCCCGGTGTGACGGAAGCTCGATTCGAAGCTCGATTCAGCGCGGATGCGGCCAGTGCATCACTTGAGGAACCGCGCAATGGATGGGAGCAGCGCGCCATCGATTCACTGATGGCACGTATTCCGCCTGAGCCTGCGTGGCACGTGACGCTTGAGCGTTCGAAGGGGACATCCATGCACATTTCCAGTGAATGCAGCGCACAGGCGGCGCATTCCTGGCAGTGGCAGGGGGCGATTGATCCACCCGCGCCCGAGGCAGCTGTTGCGCGAAGACGCGCCATGCGTGGCGAGCGATTGATGGCGGATCACGCCGCTCGGAGTGCTCAGGAGTTGCGCGCCTTGGAACATACGGAGAGCGCCGAGCCAACCGCTGGCGCCATCGCTCGCTCGCGTTCGCATGACCGAGTCACCAGCCGCGGCACACGTTGGGCGCGTGGCAGTGACGGACGAGGCGCTGCGTGAGCCCCAGGTGAGATTCATCGATGCCGCCCACTGTTATTCCATGGTTCATCGCGATTGTGCTTCCCGAATGGACGCGATCGCCAGCAACGCTGAATCGCATGGCACTCTGGTGCATGCGATTCACGCCGCGTGTTCATGTGGAACAGATCGAACGCGCTGCTGAGCGGGCGTCAACGTCATCGCTGCCACCATCACTTCCGCCATCGCTGCCGCCCCTCATCTTGCTTGATGTCAGCGGCTGCCTCCGTGTGAATGGCGGTGCCAATCGCGTTGTGACGCGCTTGACCCGCGGGCTCACGCGTCGTGGCATTGTTCACGCGATTGGCAGCGCACCATCGAGCGGTCAGGCAGTCGTGCAAGCTATGGGCGTTGCGCTGGGGTGCCAATCCGCGATTGATGAACTGCCGTTTGAATGCTTACGGCTCTCTCATGCCATCTGCACCGCGCTGCGGGAGGTGAATCTCACGCGCATTGGGGAGGCGCGCGTCATCACGCGCTCGGCGCTGGCGGATCGCTATGGACCAGAGCTCAGCGAACGGCTTGACATGGCGGCGGGCGTGCGCGCGTGGCCATTTCGCGCGGTGGCGCCGCCGGGTCCGGTGCTTGGCGAATTTATCTTTGCATCGCCGTGCGCGCAACAGGAAGCAGTAGATCTGGCATGCATGCAAGCAGTGGAATTGCTCTGTGCAGCGTTGGCGGCTGCAGGTAATGCACGTAGAAACGAAGATGGATCCGTGCGTGCACCCCGCATCGGCTGCGCGCATAGTCGTGGCGTACGGACGCTGGAGGTACGCATTGAACGCGCGCGCTTAGCGCCGGTCATTGGCACCATCCACTTTGGCGCACCCACCCGTGACGCGCGACACCTGTGGTCCATTCTGCGTCCGCGCATACAGCGCATGCATCTGGGTGAGCATGAACGCGGCGAAGGTATTGAGCGAATTCTGCTGACTGCCGCACGTATGGGTCGCTGCCAAAGCGGGACCCCATTTCTTGGTGGCGCGGTCGGCATGGCAGCCTCCGGAACACACGAACCGAACATTACGCGCGGGAGCGGCGGGGGAGATCGCAGTACCGCCGTTCATTCCAACAACGATCACCATGCAGCCACAGAGCGCGCTATTGGTGAATTTGTTGATCAATTGCGCGCCCGCCTTGGTAGTGATGTCGTGCAGCGCGCGCATGCGTAGAATGCTTCGCATGAATCTCATCTGCACATTGACATCGGCGCGCCTGCTGGCATGCTGCCGCGTTCTTTCGTTCACCCTTGCGGGCGTATTTCTGGCAGGCTGCACGATGAATCCCTTCATCATGAATTACCGCGGCGATCGAATGACGCCGGTTCTTGAAGCTCAAGTAGTGCAGGATGCGCCAGCCGACGGAACCGCCACCGAGATCGGTTCGAGCACCTTCCTTGCGTCCGTTCCAAAGGCGGGCGACGCCGAAGCGATCGAAGCAGCCCGCGAGGTGGGGGCTGGAATGGTGAAGTGGAGTTGTGTGAATGCCGGCAAGATTCAGTCGACGGAATTGGATCCGGTTTACCAGCGCCGCGCCGAAGGCCGCGGCAACTTTGGCACCTATGCCCCCCTTCCTGGCCAACGCGAGTCATGGCAGTACACGGCACGATTCTGGCGCGCCAACGCCGCATCCGGGTCAACACCAACGCCACGCGGGTAATCCCGCCCCTGGCCGCATTCAGTCAGCGTCCATTACGGTGCCGCTGCCGGGGCAATCTTGATTGAAGCCACTGGTCCTTTGAATCCGTCCTTCTCGGCATTGCTTGAGACCACCCATTGCGTAGGTAGCCGCAGCGCTTCCGGCCCGGCATAGGCCACAGCATCCAGCGTCAGCGATGCAACACTTGCGTCACCAACACGACCAGGATGACCGATCTGCACCAATCGACCGGTCTCCTTGTCGATCGCCAGGTAAGTAGCGTTTCCTTCAAACCATGTGACGATGTAATCGCAACGGGCATCGCCGAGCGTTCCTTCGCCGGTCTTGAGCGCAAGCAGTCCCGCCTCGGGCCGATAGCGCGCGCGCATAATGGCATACGGCTGGCGATTCATGAGTCGCTCAAAGGCCGTGCGTCGTGAATCGGCGAGTGCAGTAGTTCGACCATTGCTTGAAGTGATCACCGCGGTGTCCGGAGTCACCAGCGTTTCATATTGATAGTTGTCCTTTGGCGTTCCGCCTACCTTCTGCCACACATCAACGCGGCGCATGGTGTGTGGGCCAGCAAACTCCAGCGTCTCCGTGATGTCCCATGAATCAGCGCCCTGCAGGACGCGGCGTGTCGACACCTGTGTGAACATCTTTGCGGCTTTCACAGCGTCTTTTCCGCCTGACCAAGCAATCCATCGGTCCAGTGCCGCAAGTCCAGCGGCTTGCTGCTCGGGCGTGCCTGCTGGTATTTCATCAGCGGGCTCCATATAGCGGCGCGGTTGTGCACGAAACAACTTCATGCATTCGTCGGATGCAAAGAAGTACAGCATCCCTTCTTGCAACGCATATCGGCGCGCATCACCGAGTCCACCGAGCGGCCCCATTCGCCCGCATGCGCCGCCTTGTTGCGCAGCAAAGCGGGCTGGCTCGCGATTGAACTGGTCGCGCGTGGCAGCATTCGCAAAGATGTAGGTGTTCCCCTCATACGTCACAAAGATTGATCGTTCACCAGCAACCACTTTGCCCAATTGCAGTAGCACCGGATCCACCGGCAAGGTGCGCTCTGGCGTCGCGTTGGCAGCATTCGATACAGCTTCCGGGGTATTGAGCAGCGGCGATTGCGGCATCAGCGTTGCGGGTGCAGCGGCGGGTGTCGTAGGAGGTGCAGCGGCAGGTGTTACTGCGGGTGCCGTAGGTGCAGCAGCAGGTGCCGTGGGCGGCGCAGTGGCGGTTGCTGTGGCGGGCGCCGTCGGCGGTGCCGCAACAGGCGCTGCACCGGGCACGCTCGGCGTTCCTTGATCAGTTACCAACGGCGGCGCACAGACACTTGCGCCCCCATGCACGAACGCGTTGCAGAGCAGGGCGGAAGCGAGAAGAGTGATGTGTGCCATGTGCATGAGAATGATCCGCAAGATGCCAACGTACAGGTGGATACGTCAGCGTATTCGCGGTGACTCATTGGAATTTCGCCCTCTGATTTACTATACTAACAAACACCGTACAAATAATCAAGGCGCCGATTCTGTGCTTGAAAATCAACCATTCTGTGAACTGGCGGCTCTCAGCAACTTCTCCTTCCTTGAAGGGGCAAGTCATCCTGAAGAGGTCATTGCCCGCGCGGCGCAGCTTCGACTTGGCGCAGTGGCGATCGCTGATCGCCACACCATGGCTGGGGTAGTGCGCGCGCATGTTGCCGCGAAGCAGCATGGAATGCAGTTGGTGGTTGGAACGCGCTGCAACTTTCTGCTTGGCGCTGATGATGAGCCAACGCATCTCGAGGTGGTGTTGCTTGCTGAGTCAGCAGACGGCTACGCGCGCCTGTGCCGGCTGCTCACTCTCGGCAAGCGCAGAGCTGGCTGGACGCTTGACATGGACGAAAATGTCGCAGCTGTTGCGGCCGGAATTGAATCACGCACCGCTGCGCGCAATTCATCTGCGTGCCATCTGTGGCTCCATGATCTGGTCGATGCCAGCGTGCAGTCACTTGGAAGCGGCGAGCCTGGTGATGGATCGGGTCATGGATCCGGACGTAAGCCAGGGACAGATCGGCCGCTTGCTCCGTTTGCCATTCCTGGCGTGCAAGCCATCGTGATGCCACCCGATGAATACGGCGCGATGCAGCCGCGGTTTCTTGAATCACTTCGTTGGCTTCGTACCGTCTTTGATGATGATCGACTTTCACTTGGATTCGTGCGTCGCTCAGGCACTGATGCCGCACTTCGGCTGCTGCAGTTGGAGTGGATTTCTACTGAAGCGTGCGTGCCGCTTGTGGCAAGCAACGATCCATACTGCCATGTCCGTGATAGACAAGAAATACAGGATATTTTGACCGCAATCCGCGCCGGACACACGGTGAAAGAGCTACGTTCATTTGAACGAACCCGCGCAGTCGATCGAGCTCATGGGTGTGCGCACCAAGGCGCGCGCCTCTTTCCCGACGACGCGCGACACCTGGTTGACGCGGATGACATGCGAGCGGTGCTTACTGATGTTCCGGCCGAAGTGTGCGACGCAGCAATCGTACGCAGCGCTGTAGTGGCAAAGCGGTGCGCGGGATTCTCCATGTCAATGCTTCGCTATCGATACCCGCGCGAAGTCGCACCACCTGGCGTTGATCCAATGACGCACTTACGGCGACTAGTCGAAGATGGCGCGGCATTGCACTGGCCGTCGCAGCGTTCTCCGTCACAGCGTTCTCCGTCACAGCACTCTCCACCACAGCACTCTCCGCCATCACCCGTCGATCAGCCATCAGCGAGTTTTGCATCAGAGCCGAGTATCCCTGCAAAAGTAAGCTCGCAACTTGAACATGAATTCTCCATCATTGCTGAACTCGGCTATGCGTGCTACTTCCTGACCGTGCACGCCATTGTCAGCTTTGCACGCTCACGAGGAATTCTCTGCCAAGGTCGAGGCGCCGCCGCAAACAGCGCCGTCTGTTTCTGCCTTGGAATTACAGCTGTTGACCCCTCTCGCAGCGACATGCTCTTTGAGCGATTCATCAGCCGAGAAAGAGACGAGCCGCCAGACATTGATGTCGACTTTGAACACGAACGGCGCGAAGAAGTCATTCAATTCATCTATCAAACATGGGGAAGAGCCCGCGCCGCGTTGTGCGCGGAAGTGATTTGCTTTCGCGACCGTAGTTCACTCCGTGAGGCAGCGAAAGCGCTCGGCGTTCCGCCCGAATCACCGGAAGCAGTGCGGATTGCCGCGGCAATAGAAGGATTCCCTCGTCATCTTTCGCAACATGTTGGCGGATTCATCATCACCGATGGTCCGCTGTGCGAACTGGTGCCGGTGCGCAACGCTCGTATGGACGCGCGCACCATCGTTGAGTGGGATAAAGATGACATTGATGCCATGGGCATGCTAAAAATGGACGTACTTGCGCTGGGGATGCTCACCGCCATTCGCAAAGCGATTGATCTTGGCAATAGCTGTCCGGTTCCGGGCTGGCCGTGTAGTCCGTCCGGTACTGGAGCGCTGACGTACTGCACTGTTCCTGCCGAAGACCCAGCAACCTATGCGATGGCATGTCGCGCCGACACAGTGGGGGTCTTTCAGATCGAAAGCCGCGCGCAGATGAGTATGTTGCCGCGCCTGAAACCACGCTGTTTCTATGACCTAGTGATTGAAGTTGCCATTGTGCGCCCTGGGCCTATCCAAGGAAATATGGTGCACCCATACCTGCGTCGGCGCGACGGTACTGATGTAACGCACTATCCCAATGAGTCCATTCGCGCAGTACTTGGAAAGACGCTTGGCGTGCCACTGTTTCAAGAGCAGGCAATGTTGCTTGCAGTAGTAGCAGCCGGCTTTACCCCCGGTGAGGCGGACAAACTGCGACGCGCCATCGCTTCATGGAAGCGTTCTGGAAATCAGATTGCTGCATTCAAGGATCAGCTGGAGTCCGGCATGCGTGCCCGTGGGTATTCCGAACAGTTTGCTGCGCAGGTATTCGGGCAGATTCAAGGTTTCTCTGGTTACGGATTTCCGGAGAGTCACGCAGCGAGCTTTGCGCTCTTGGTCTATGTATCGGCATGGCTCAAGTGTCATCATCCGGCAGCATTCACTGCCGCGCTTCTCAATAGTCAGCCGATGGGTTTCTACGCGCCCGCGCAGTTGGTGCGTGATGCGCGCGAGCACGGGGTTGATGTTCGGCCGGTTGATGTATTGGTAAGCGAATGGGACTGCACGCTGGAGGACGGATCCGCACCGGGCGAGGATCCCGCATCCAAACATCAGTACGGGGTGCACGCGCACCCCGCGCTTCGCCTTGGCCTGCGCATGGTGTCTGGCTTACGTGCAGAAGACGGCCACGCAGTAGCGTCCGTGGCGCGCAGTCGGCGCTCCCACCCAACATTTGCATCGGTGGAATCCCTGTGGCGCTCGTCTGGCTGCAGTCTGCACGCGCTGCGGCGCTTGGCAGCGGCGGACGCGTTTGCGGGCATGGGAATTTCCCGCCAGCAAGCACTCTGGCAGGTGCGTGCCTTGCGCGGCGGCGATACTCCCGTTCTTGACGATGCCGCGCAGCGCGGCGCCACGCTCTTTGACATGCTGCCGCAGCCATTGCCGCCAGTTCCAGCGCTTCGCTCCGTTGCTGCTGACTACTCGAGCACCGGACTTTCATTGCACGACCACCCGATTCGATTCCTGCGCGAATCAATCGCGCGTCGCGGAGGATCCGAGTGCGCGCAACTCCGCGCTATCGGCGCAGCGTCCGAACGACCCATCGCCGCCGTGGCTGGATTAGTCCTGTGCCGGCAACGCCCGTCCACGGCATCGGGAATCATGTTCATGACGATTGAGGACGAGACGGGCATTGCCAATCTCATCATTCGGCCCCGTGTGTACGAGCGAGTTCGAAGCATCGTGCGCCATGCAACCACGCTCTTGGCGGAAGGCACGGTTGAGCATCGTTCCGGGGTCACGCACCTGATAGTGCGTCGTATCACCGATCTGTCCGAAGAATTGAGCCAGATGGCGATGGGCGATCACATCGCACAGCAGTCGCGGGACTTTCGTTAGCAATGACCAGCGGACACACTGCCCGGCACACTGCCGGTGTTCGCGTGCCCGCACTCATGATCTGAGCATTACTTCCCAGTGCCAGGCTTGCCGGCATTCGCTCCGAACTTGCCGGTTTGCATCTCTTTCATCGGCTGCCCTGCAGCGTCCAACTGCTTTCCGGGCACTGACTGCCCCTGCTTGCCGTCGGAACGCGGAATCGCTTGCGGCTCAACTGCCGGGCGCTTGGGCATCGGAATCGACGGTGGCAGCGGCTTTGGATGACGCATCGCACCACGCTCGCGGGGCGGGATCCAACCAGCAGGCGGCTGCGCACGACCGGTGTTACCCAGTGGTCCGCCACGGTAGTGATCGAGCAGCCCAGTGAAGCCCGCATCGCCGCAGAAGAACTGGGCGGTTGCCACGCAGTTGGCGTCCCAGGTCGTGTCGCAACACGAAGGCTGGAACGAACACACGGTTTGGCAGCAGCCAAGTTCATCGCAGAACGGTGAGGCGTGCACTTGCAGGCAGCTACCAGCGCTTGCATCGCCGCAACTGTTCTGGTCGCAACCGCACGACGGATCTTCAGCTGCAAGATTTACGCAAGTGACGTCCCAAGACGTGTCACAGCAGAACGAGTCGACCAAGCACACGCGGTTGCAGCAACTCTCGTCGGAGCAGTTTGGCAGCGTGCTGGGTACGCAGCAACTCTGCAGCAAATCGCTGCCGCACGGTGGCACTGGGCAAGCCTCATCCTTGCCGATGCAGGTATCACGGGCAACACCAGCGCAGACGCTGTCCCACTGGGTGTCGCAGCAATAGGCATCTTGCGCGCAGACCGATGCGCAGCACGCCGCATCGTCGCAAGCGCCGCTGTCATGGGGGCGGCAGCAATCGCCGGCGCACACATCGCCGCACTCGTAAGTGCATCCGCACGAAGTGATGGTGCGCGCAATGCCAACGCAATCCGCGTCCCATTCCGTGTCGCAGCAGTAGGTGTCTTGCGCGCACACTGCGGCGCAGCACACCGGGTCGCTGGATGCAGCGCCAGGGTGTGGTTCGCAGGATGGTCCGGCGCTGAAGTCGCCGCACACGGGTCGCACGCACGCGGCGGCGTTGGCTGGTAGGGAGGCCAAATTGACGCACTCAAAGTCCCATGCAATGGTGCAGCAGGAGGAATCAAGTACGCACACTGCCGCGCAGCACAGGCCTTGGTCGCAACTCGGCAAATCGTGCTCTACGAAGCAACCGCCGGAATCTTGCAATCCGCAGGCACTGCCGCAACGGTCGAGCGCGCCAGCCACGCACAATGCATCCCACGAAGCGCTGCAGCACAACGGGTCGTTTCGGCACACGGCGTCGCAGCAATACGGATCGTTGCAGTAGGGCTCTTGGTGAGGAATCAGGCAGGGCTTATTGCATCCAGAGCCGCATCCAACGGCACCGCAGCAATACTCGCGCGCGACGGAAACGCAGGCGCCATCCCAGTTAGCATCACAGCACGATGGGTCGAAATTGCACACGATGGAGCAGCATGAGCCATCTTCGCAGCCGGGGTTGTCATGCGTCTCAAAGCAACTACCGCGACATGGGCAGGTCCAGCCGCTGTCGGCGGGCACCTTGCACAGATCGCGTGCCAGGGTGACGCATGCGCTGTCCCACTCGCCTTGGCAGCACAATGGATCCGCCGCGCACACGCCGTTGCAGCAGGATGAATCGCGGCAGCCTGGGTTGTCATGCGCGGCAAAGCAATCACCCTCTGCTGGGCAGCCCTCAGGTGCCGGACAGACGGCCGTTGCCACGAGCACGCATCCCTGATCCCACGCCGTGGTGCAGCACGATGGATCAACACTGCATACCGCTCGGCTGCAGTCCGCATTGGCGCATCCGACCGATCTGTGCGCGGTCAGGCAGCCTTCGCGTCCGATGGAAACTACAAAAGACGGAGTGCAAATGAACGTTGCCTCGCGTGCGCACACGGCGTCCCAGCGCGCTTCGCAGCAGTAGGGGTCGATCGACTCGCACACGGCGGCGCAGCACTCACCATCACTGCACCCACGGGTGTAGTTGGGAATCCAGCAACTGCGCAGCGAACCATCATTCGATCCGCACACATCAGCTGGATTGGCGCACGCGACACCCGCGGTGGAGACGCAAAGGTCATCCCACTGATCTGAACAGCAGAATGTATCGATGAGGCACACTGCCGTGCAGCAGGTTCCGTCCGCGCAGTTTGGTGACGCGTGTTGTGAGTAGCAACTTCCGGAGAGCGGATCGCCGCATTGGTCGCAGATTTCAATAGCTCGTAATGCGCACTTGGCATCCCATCCCACTTGGCAGCAGTAAACAAAATCTGGATCGGCGCACACTTGGCTGCAGCAGCCAGGCTTGTCGCAGCCCACGGACGTTGGATGTGCGATGTAGCAGCTTCCATTCACTGGCAGCGAAGTGACCGGATCGATGCAGCCAGGCTCTGATGAGCACAGGTCATTGGCAATCTCAACGCACGCTTCGTCCCAGGTGACGTAGCAGCAGTACGGATCGCGAATGCACACCGTTTGGCAGCAGAACGAATCCGCGCAGCCGATGCGCGCGTGAACGATGAAGCAACTTGATTCCTTCCCAGCGTCCAGATCACCGCCGCATGCGCAACTCTCGCTGCTGCAATTTGGCGTGACAACTGCAACCTGCGTACAACTGATGTCCCAAGAGGACTCGCAGCAGAACGGGTCAAGCGCGCAGACTGCTGCGCAGCACTCGCTGTTGCTGCAGTACGGTGTTGCGTGCGCAATACAGCACGGTCCGGTGTTCAGCGAGCCGCAGCCTTGGCAGGAAGTCGCTTGCGTATCAACGCAGGTTTGATCCCAACCGGTGGTGCAGCAATAGGGATTCAGGTTGCAAACGGTGGTGCAGCAAGTGGAATCGTCGCAATAGGGCAGGGTGTGCACCGTGTCACAGGCACCGCTTCCCTCAGCGCCGCAGGCGAGGCAATTGGTGGTGGCAAGTGTGACGCAGCCCGAGCTCCAAGCAGTATTGCAGCACGAGGGGTCGATCGCGCAGACTCGCTCGCAGCAGCTTGCATCGCTGCAGGATGGGGTCGAGTGCGTGACATAGCAACTGGCCGTGGTGCTTCCGCACGTCTGGCACGTGATCGCTGCTTGATTCGCGCAGCCCTGGTCCCACACCACGTTGCAGCAACCGGGGTCAATATTGCATACGGCGTTGCAGCAGTCGGCGTCCGAGCAACTCGGTCCGGTCTGCGACTCAAAGCAACTGCGCGTGGTTCCGTCTTGGTTCGGTTCGCCGCATCCGCTGACGTTGGCGGTGCAGGATGGATTGCGAACGAACGGCGAGTCGCTGGTTGGCGTGATCGCCGTTGGACCCTTGGTCAGGCTACCGGCGTTGCGGCATCGATAGATGTGCGGCGGCGCGAACGAATCCGATGCATCGCCCACTGGTCCGATGTACGCCTTTCCGTTGTCAGCAAAGATGCATCCGTAAATATTCTGATCGGTGCCACGAACGATGGTGACCGTGTCCACAATCGCGTCCCACGGGGGCAGCGTCACCGTACCGGGCACGCTCCACGCCAGTTCGCAGACCTGTGCGATATCAACCGTGGAGGGCACATTGACGCGCTGGCCAACGGTGGGGAATGCGCGAGTGTTGGCGGGATTCGGATTGCGAAAGACAATCAGATGGGTGACATTGGTGGCGGATTCAGCAGGAAACACCCGTCCGTTGGCTGCGGCGCCGGTTGGAAACGCGAGTGATGTGCTGCCATAAAAGATGTACTTGTCCAGCGCTGCTGGTACATCGGCGAGTACATCACCAGTGAACGATGAATCTGCGAGCAGCGCCAATCCACGCGACGCAGTGTCGAGCGGATTGGATACCCATGCCATTCCAGTCAGTGGTTCCACCACCGCGATGGTTCCACTCACTTGGTCGGTGCCGGAACTGTTGTTGGAGCGCGCTACTTTGATGTAGAACCAACCGTCCAGAAACGCACGCATGTTGGGATCGGCACCAACCACCCCATTGACCGTGGGTGCGCTGGCAACGCCAACCGCTGACGTCGGAACACGGATCTCCACATAGCGTGACTGTGGAACGGTGGGGTCGGTCTGACTGTTCGGTTTGCGAACGCGCAATTCTGACAGGGTGATCCGGGGGAGTTTGCCGATGGCGGCGTTGGACGCCATTGCCACGAGCTGCCCGAGGTAGTTACGGTCGACATCGTCGATGGCACCGTCGAAATTGAAGTCGCCACTGATGCAGATGTCCGTTTGACCAAGCATGCAACTTGCCCACACGTCAATGTCAGTCTGATTGACCAAGTTGTCCGCGTTTAAGTCACCCAGCCACGTGGAGTTGCCAGCGGTGGTGCATGCGGCAGATGGATCGTTGCACTGTGCTGCCGCCGGGCGCGCCGCCATGCCAACCACCACCATCAAGATGGCGAGCAGACAGGCCGGGAATGCGAAGCGCAGTGATGGCATGAGGAACCTCAGGGTATACGCAACTCGACACCCAGAATCCCCGGTGAATCGCCCAGATTAGAGACATTCTCAGCCGGATCCACCCCCGCAGTTCAGGTGGCTGCGGCTTCTCGCGCCCCATCCAGCCCGCCGTAGGTGCGCCGCCGCGCGGCAAAGTCAGCCAGGGCCGTTTGAAGTTCCGGGACCTTGAACTCCGGCCACAGGACGTCGGTGACGAAGATCTCCGCATAACTCACCTGCCAGAGCAGGAAATTCGACAATCGGCGCTCCCCGGCCGTCCGAACCAAGAGGTCCGGATCGGGCAGTCCGTGGGTCTCTAGGGCCGCGGACATGGTCGATTCATCGATCGCCGCCGGGTCAAGGTCGCCGCGCCGGACCCGCAGGGCGATGGTTCGGACGGCGTCGACCATTTCCTGCCGAGAACCGTAGTTCATGGCCAGGCACAGGGTCATGCCGGTGCAGTTGCTGGTCTCGTCCTCGGTGCGGTCGAACTCGGCGAGCACCGCGGCGGACAGTCCCTCGCGGCGGCCAATGCGGCGGAACCGAATGTTGTTGGCCAGCATCATCTGCCGTTCCAGTTGCAGTTGATGCCTGGCTAACTCCATGAGCGCCGAGACTTCATCTTCCGGTCGTTTCCAATTCTCACTGGAGAATGAATACAGCGTGAGCGCTTCAACGCCAATCCGAGCGCACTCTTCAACAATGGCGCGCACTCGTCGTGCGCCTTCGCGATGACCGGCGATGCGCGGCAACCCACGCGCGGCCGCCCAGCGTCCGTTGCCGTCCATGATGATGGCGATGTGACGGGGGACGCGCATTGCTTACGCGGTGGCGAGCGCCACGGCGCGCCGACCGTCCACCAACGTTTGCGTTCGCTCCGGTCCAAGGCTGACTACTTCCACCGGCACTCCGGTGATTTCCTCAATGCGCGCTAGGTAGCGCTGCGCCTCTTGTGGCAGCGTGGTGCGGTCGGACGCATCGCGAATCTCTGCGCTCCAACCCAGCATGGTCTCATAGATGGGCGTGACGCCCTCAAGTCGATGAGCATCAGGAATGAAGCGGTCCGTGGTGGTGCCGTTGGGCAATCGGTAACCAACGCATAACTTGATTTCATCAAATCCGGACAAGACATCCAGCAGTGTGCAAGCAATTCCAGTGGCTCCACACACCATGACGCTGTAACGAACGGCCACCAAATCAAGCCATCCGCAGCGGCGTGGTCGACCAGTGGTGGTGCCGTATTCCCGGCCGCGTTCGCGAATCCGGTGCCCAAGATCATTGTCGAGTTCGGTGGGAAACGGTCCCGCGCCAACGCGGGTGCTGTACGCCTTCATGATTCCCAACACGCGTCCAATGGCGCTGCCGGGAACGCCGGTACCGGAGGGGATACCCAACGTTGAGCAGTTACTACTGGTCACGTATGGGAATGTTCCGTGATCAATGTCCAAGAGGCTGGCGTTGGCGCCTTCAAACAGAATGCGCTTGCCGGCGCTCATGGCGTCATGAAGTGCGTACACGGAATCATCCACGTGTGGTCGCAGGCGTTCACCAAACTCGGCGTACTTGGTAGCCAACGCATCCGGATCAAGTGGCGCAGTGTGCACGCCGAGTGCCTCAAGTTCCGCAGTGCGCAGGGTGCAAATCACATGCAGACGACTGCGCAGGTACGCGGGGTCAAGCAGATCGCCAACGCGAATGGCGGTCGAGCGTCGAATCTTGTCTGCATACGCTGGACCAATGCCGCGGCGCGTGGTGCCGATGGAGAGGTTTCCTTGCGCATGCGCTGTTTTGGAACCGAGGTACTCCTCCAGCGCTGCATCTTGCTCCTTGTGATAGGGCATGACCACGTGGGCTCGATCACTGATGCGCAGGTTGTTGCCAACGCGAATGCCGCGCGTTCGGAGGGCATCAATCTCTTGCAGGAGTTTCTCCGGATCAACCACCACGCCGTTACCAATGACGCAGGTCTTGTCGCCGTACAGAATGCCGGAAGGAATGAGGTGCAGCGCGTAGCGCTCATCGCCCACCTGCACGGTGTGGCCGGCATTGGCGCCGCCGTTGTAGCGCACGATCACATCATGCTCAGAGGTGAGCAGATCAACGATCTTTCCTTTGCCTTCGTCTCCCCACTGGAGTCCAACAACGGCGGTATGGGCAGTTCGATTAACGCGGTGTCCAGTGGTCACGGGCGGGGCTCCGGTGCGAAGGTGCGGCGTTTGCCGCGAAGCGAGGAATGGTAGCGCACCGCGCGCAGGTTGTTCCTACGATTGCGTTCCATGGCCACTGCGCTCACCATCGCCGGGCAGGGTTCGCCCGACGCATACGCCATGCGTGTGGATCAGGCCCTTGCTGGCATCACGCCGCAGTTCGAGGGCGCGTATGTGCACGTCCCGTTTTGTTTCCATAAGTGCCATTACTGCGATTTTTACAGCTTTGTTGATACCCAAGATCGTCAGGAGGCCTACGCCGCACGTGCCGATCAGGAATTGGCAGCCATGGCGCCCTGGGTGCACGCGCCGTTGCACACGGTATTCGTTGGTGGTGGAACACCCACGCTGTTGCGGCCCCCAGTATTGCGCGCGGTTCTGGGCTCGATCCGTACTCGGCTGCCGCTGGCGCCCGGTGCGGAATGGACCGTCGAAGCGAATCCAGAAACTGTCACTGCAGAAGTGGCGTGCGCACTTGTTGAGAGTGGCGTGAACCGCGTCTCTCTGGGCGCACAAAGTTTCAACGAACGTCACTTGAAGACGCTGGAGCGTTGGCATGATCCAGCAAGCGTTGCGCGCGCCATTGGATTGCTGCGCGCCGCTGGTATCGAACGCATCAATGTGGATCTGATCTTTGGCATTCCCGGCGGCACACTTGCGGAGTGGGAATCAGACTTGCGCCAAGCATTGGCGCTGGGAACCGATCATCTCAGTTGCTACGGTCTGACCTACGAGGCAAACACGGCGATGACCGTGCGCATGGAGCGCGGCGAATTTGAGCCGTGCGATGACGGCCTGGAGGCCTCCATGCTGGAGCGCGCCGCTGCCGTCTTGCGTGACGCTGGCTTTGCTCATTACGAGGTCAGCAACTGGGGGCGGATTCGGAAAGGCGATCCGCACGCCGAAGAGTGTCGGCACAACTTGCTGTATTGGCGCAATCGCGATTGGCTTGCCATTGGTCCCAGCGCCTCGGGTCATGCCCAGGGTGTGCGCTGGAAGAATGTTCCGCGCTTGGGTGATTGGCTTGCCGCCGAAGGCACCAGCCCCGCCGTTGATGTGGAACGAGTGACCCCCGACATGCGTGCCGGCGAACGGCTCATGATGGGCCTGCGGCTGCACGCTGGCATTTCCGAAGTTGAACTTGCGGAGATTCTGCAGCTTGGCGAACGCGGCTCGGAGCGAACCCGCGCCATTGCGCAGGCGGTTGCGGAGGGCATGATGGAGCACGCGGGAGGTTCGCTGCGCTTCACTGCCGCGGGCATGATGGTGGCCAATACGGTCCTGGCGCGCTTGGTCTAAGGGGCTGGAAGTAACCGTTCGAATGACCCCGGTCACCCGCGACGGCGGAGATTTCTGGTGCTCCCAATGGCACTTTTAGGAGTTTCCGGAGGATCTCGCCGCTTCCTGGGGAAGTTTGGGAATGAAAGCGCCCGCAGATTCCGATACTGATGGTGCATGCTGCCCGCCCCCCTCCGTCTCCTCCGACCCGGCGACTGGGCCAAGAACGTCTTCGTTCTGGTCCCACTTGTCTTTTGGCTCGCTGGCGAAGGGCGTGGTGCGCAGCCAGAACAGATCGCAGAGCAACTGTGGAACGTGGCGCTCACCGTGATTGCGTTCTCCATGGCGGGTAGCGGCTTCTATGCAGTGAACGATGCGCTGGACTTTGAAGAAGATCGCAAGCATCCAACCAAACGTCGTCGCCCGGTGGCATCGGGCGCGGTCACCCCGCAGTTTGCAACCTCCATGGGTGTTGCGCTCATCGTTGGTTCGATTGCCGTGGCGTGGTGCGTGCGGCCGGCAGTGTTGGCAGTGATCGTTACGTACATCGTTCTACAGGTGGCGTACAACGCGAAGTTGAAGCGGGTACGGCTGGTTGATGTGTTGACGGTGGCCAGTGGATTTGTCCTGCGCGCCATTGCTGGAGCGTTGGCACTTGGCATTGCTGTGTCGACGTGGCTGGTGGTGGTGGTCTTTGCACTGACGCTGTTCTTGGGATTCGTCAAGCGCTTGGGCGATCTGCGCGCCGCGGACATGGCGCGCGCGCAAGGCGACAGCACCGACTGGAAACCACGCGCTGGCTACGACAGCGCTGAAGATCTCAATTGGCTGCTTGCAACCACCGGAGCCATCACCATGATGGCCTACTTGGTCTACGCGCTGAGCGATCATGCGCGCGGCATCTTTGGTGTGCGTGCCACTGGATTTGCGTTGCTGGCGCCCCTGGTATTCGTGGTGATTCACCGACTGTATTTGCGCGCCAACTCCGGGCGTGCGGAGAGTCCAGTCACCGTTGTTCTTTCCGATCGCAGTGCACGGGCGGCATCGGTCCTCTTTGCCATTGGAGTGCTGGTGGTGCTGTTCTGGCCGCCTGCCGAAACTGCACTCGGCACACTCTTCAAGTAAATTCAACGCGTGGACCTATTCACTCAGGCAAATCGCGGTTGGTGGCGGAGTGCTCCGTGCGTATTGGCCGTGCTCTTTGCATGTGCCGTGCTGCCAGTGATCATGTTTGGTAGTGACGCCACCAGCGAAGCCTCGGATGAGGCTGCTGCGCATCTACCCACGGTGCTGCAGTTTGCTGCGCAGTTGCCAACACCGGACCTGCACGATTACCCCAGCGCTACTGGTCCGGGATATCACTTGCTGATGGCGGTTCCTGCGCGACTTGGCGTTGGCGTACATGGGCTTCGCATCATTGCTTCGCTGGCGGGATTAGCGCTGGTGCTCTTGGTATGGCGCACTGCGGCGCGCGCGGCGGGGCCAGCAGTGGCGCTAGCGCTGACCTTACCGCTGTTGTTTTCTACCTATGTACTGAGCGGTTCCGCGTGGTTGACCACCGATGTACTTTCGGTCTTGATTGGAACAACCATGGTTGCCATCGCCGCGTGGTGGATGCCAACCACGCGTACGTTTCTAACGCTCGCCGTGTTGTTTGTTGCCGCGCTTTCCGTGCGGCAAACCAACGTATTCCTGGCTGCGCCGATCCTGGCGGCCGGCATTCTTGGCTCGCCACTTGGTCGTTCGGCGTCCGACGCGGAGCAGTGGAGTGGTGACGAACCGCGCTCATGGAGCCGACTGGCCGCCGCATTCTTGGCGCTGGTGCCGGCGGCGTTGCTGCTGCTTGCGCTCGTCAATATGTGGGGCGGTTTGATGCCCGCCACGTTCCGTTCGATGCATGACAAGGGATTGAGTCCGGTAGCGCCGGCGTACGGGTTAGCGCTGCTCGGCACATGGGCCGCGATTGCGCTGCTGCCGATGGCGCCTGAAGTGCTGCACACGGTTCGACGCCATGCTTTGGCCATCACCTTGGTGGCAAGCTTGGCGTTTCTGGGAGCAGTGGTAGCGGACAGCACCTGGTCGGTGGAGCAGGGTCGTTGGGGCGGGGCGTATTGGATGATCGTGAAAGCGTTCCCAGCCATTGGGGGGCGATCGATCGTCATTGTCGCTGCGGCCGTCGTGGGTGCAGTACTTGCCGCCGTGTTGTGGATTCGAGCCGCGGAGATCCGTCGCGGTCGTCAAGCCACCATCGTCCTGGTGTCGCTGTTAGCGCTCATGGTGGTGCAAGCCGGCAATTCGCAGGTGTGGCAGCGTTACTTTGATCCAGCCATCTTGGTGGCGCTGGCGTGGCTGATTTCCCTGGGTATCAACCGCACGCGACCGCACTCCGCCGGACGTGCGGTACTCGGCGCGCTCCTCCTTGCGGGGGTGCAGGCAACGATCTCTACGCTCGATTACTGGATGCCCGTCTTCCGCTGAGCGGAGCCGCGGGCACGCTTACGGAATAATCAATTTGCTGGCGGGCTTCTGTGCAGCTGCCGACGGTGCTGCCATGGCGGGTGCGCCTGCAACTACTGAACCGGGCGCGGTGCGCATTTGCTCGGCCACCATCCGGGCGATGGCGCCGAATCGCATGCCGAGTTCGCGCAGCACTTCATCAAGTTCGCCCGCTTCTTCGGGAGTCAGATTGCCCTTGGTCTTGTCATGCAGAACCTGCAGGAGGTCCATGGCGAACTTGGATCCCTCAAGATCCACCACCACGCGGCCCTGCGGGTCAGCCATGGTTCCGAGGCCCATGACTGCTTGCGATGCAAGCAAGCCAACCAAGCTTCGGAATTCTGCTGGTGGAAGCTGCTCGTTGCCGGCTTCGGCAGCGCGTGCGTCCATCGCTGCATCCTTCGCGGCAAGTCGGGTGCGCTCTGCCTCGGCTTGCGCCTTCCAGTCACTGTCCACATGGATGCTGGGGGCGGGGGCGTCGGACGAGTGCTGGCTGTTCGGGTCGATCATGGTGGTCCTTGTAAGAAGGAGAGGAGTATAGGTCGGTCCCGGCGTACACTTCCCGCGCCCGATGCTTCACCCGATCCGCCAGCGCCCAATCGACACTCTCTGCCGCGTATTAGCGGCAATTGCTGTGTTGGGCACCATGGGATCGATGGGCTGCACGCCTTCTCCGGAGGTGGAACAGACCGTTCGGGACGTGGACATCAGCGCGTTTTCAACGCCGCCAATGGGGCCGCTACCAGAGGTGGTGGCGACACCCCTGCCGCAAGTTGAGCCACCGGGTGTGACCGAAATTGAACACACCGTCACGCTGGCGGACGGCACCAAGGTGATTCGTAAAGAAGAAATAGTCACCGCAGCCGATCCCGCCACCGCCGAAGACGACAGCTTGTTCATCGATCAAGGCAATCAGCGGACGCTGCGGGTTGGACAGCGGTGGTTGGTGGAGAGTTTGATCGGACAGATCAACGGCCGGCCGATCTTTGCTGAAGAGATCTTCAAGCAGATTGAGGCAGCGGTGTTGTTGGCGTCGCAGGACCCCAATCCAGAATCGGCACGCACGCAGGTTGACGCGTTGGTGCGCCGTGCCTTTCGGCAGCAGGTGGAATCCGAATTGATTCTTGCGGAAGCAGAGAGCAGACTTTCGCCGGAAATGAAGGTCGGCTTGCTCGGTTGGCTGCGCGACTTGCAGGAAACCACGATTGCGGAGCGTGGCGGTAACCGTGCCAGCGCTGAAGAGGCGCTCCGTGATGAGATGCAAATGTCCGTTGAGGAGTTTGTCACCTTCCGCAAGAACGCCGAGTTGACCAGAGACATCCTGCGCCGCAAAGTCGAGCCGCGCGTGGTGGTCAGTTGGCGCGATGTTGAACGCTTGTATCGGCAACGGCACGCTGCGTATCAGCCGGATCCGATCTACCGGCTTGGCCGCATTCGCCTTGCCAAGGAGCAGCAGGCGGACAAGATTGAAACGGTGAAGCGGATGATGGCAGAGAAGAAGTCCTTCACGGAAATTGCTGATGCCATAGGCATCCCCGAGCATGGCATGTGGCGCGCAGTCACCGTGTCGGACGGCAAGATGATGATTGCTGATATGACCAACGACTTGCAGAAACTCATCGCACCGCTGCAGCCGGGAATGATTTCCGAGCCACTCGACGCGCGTACTTCCATGACCTGGTTTGCAGTCATCAGCAAGGAAACGCCGCCGCAAATGTCCATCTATGACACTGACTTGCAGCTCTCCTTGCGGGGCGAATTGCAAGGAACGCAAGAGCGTATTGAGCAGGCCCGCTACATCCAGTCATTGCAGAAGCGATGGTTGGGTGCGAGTATCTCCAAGATGGAAATCCGACTCGTGCAGATTGCCCGTGAGCGGTACTTGGATCCGCTGCGGCCGATGAAGGGTGCGCCGCAGGGTCCGGCGCGCTGACTTGGGCGCCTCACTGGGTTGAGGCCCTACCAAGGCGTCCCACCCGCATCGAACGCGTGTGGCCAGTGCAGCACGGTGAACGTGCCATCGGTCTCCACCGATACCGCCACTACGTCAAACTGAAACATGCGGTCATGGAATTCCGGTCGCTCGAGCAGCGTCGCGGCAAGTCGCACCAGATTCCCTTGCTTCACTGCGTCGACGCGCTCCTCGGGGTTCCACGGTCCACGACGCGTCTTCACTTCAACAATCGCTACCGCGCCACCCGGCGCGAGGGCAACGATGTCCGCTTCATCGTCGCCGATGCGCAGGTTCCGCTCCATGACCGTGTAGCCGCGATCTGCCAAGTACTGCGCGGCGGCGCGTTCGCCAGCCGCTCCGATTTCGGCGCGTGACAATGAGTTGCTCGTTGGCTCCATCGCAGCGAGCGTAGGAGAGCAATGCACCTACCCACCACTATTGGGCGGAAAGGCAGCGCAGATTGATGGCGATCAGTTAGTGATGCACCCAGCCCGGCGCAACCAGACCGGTTTGCTGTCGACCAGCTGGGAAGAGCAGCAAATTTGCCAACTCAAAGACTCGCTTCGAGTTGCGCTCGGCAGCCGGGTAGTGCTCCGCGGTGGCTTGGCGCAGATTGGACTTGGTGGTGCCAACTACAGCGAGTTCTGCATCGGTGGCTGAATCAATCTCGCCAAGGATGGTCTCGCGGGTCCACTCGGGGTGGTACTGAATTCCGTAACTCAGTGCGCCCACGCGGAACGCCTGCACCGGGCAGGCTTCGCCCTTCATCACCACGGTGGCGCCTTCCGGCAACTTTGAAACATGGTCCCCGTGGCTCTCAAAGACGTACTGCGTCCAGCCAATGCCAGCGTGGAGCACGTCTTCAACGCCGATACCGGTAGCACGTACGGGAACCCAGCCGAGTTCAGGCTTGGTCATGGTGGCTACTTCGCCGCCAAGCGCCTTCGCAAGCATCTGTGCGCCGAGGCAGATTCCAAGAACGGGGACCTGGCGGGCGTGCGCCTCGCGCATGAGTTCCAGCTCAGGTGCGTTCCAGGCATCGTTGCCGTTGGCAGACTGCGGGCCGCCGAGCGAAACGAGACCGTGCACGTCATCAAGATCATTGGGCAGCGGTTGTCCAAGATCAACGCGAACGATACGAACGCGTTGACCATGGGCGCGGAGCGAAACTCCCAGGAGTCCCGGGTCGCTGATCTTGGAATGCTGGATGACAAGGATGGCCATCGTGGTTCTCGAGGTGGGACTGACAGGGTGGATCAAACAGGGTGACGCTAGCGGATCAGACAGCGCTCGTAGAGCGCGTTGGTGCGCTGGTCGCGTTGACTGGTGTGGATCGACCTTCAATCACTGATCGAACAGTACGGGCGATCGCTGCAGGATCAAGCCCGCAATCGACCAACTGTTCCTTGCGTTCGCCATGGTGGATCCAGAAGTCTGGAATCGCCAAGCGCGTGACGAGTCGTGTATCCAAACCGTGATCATTGCATGCCTCCAAGACGCACGCGCCGAAGCCGCCGCGGATGGAGTGATCTTCAATGGTTACTACCGGGATCCCGCGTCCGAGCAGGTCCTTGAGAAGCGCCACATCAATGGGCTTGGCAAAGCGTGCGTCGTACAGGTCAACGGTGTACTCACCGAGGAGGGCGATCGCTTCTGCAGACTCATGCGCCATCGTGCCAAACGCAACGATGGCAACATCCGGCCGTGCATGGCGAATCAGCGCGCGCGACTTGCCGAGTTCAAACGGTGGGCAAGCGGTGTTGGTGAAGCGATCGATCACTCCCTCGCGCGGATAGCGGAGGCTGGTGATACCGGCTTCGTAATTCGCCATGAAATCAAGCGCAGCCTTCATGCTTGGCTCATCGAGAGCGCCCATGATGACGGCGTTCGGCAGTACGGAAAGCATGGCGATATCGCAGAAGCCGTGATGCACCGCGCCGTCGCCGCCAACCAGTCCGGCGCGATCGAGGCAGAGACGCAACGGCAGGCCTTGCAGAGCAGCTTCCTGGAAGCACTGATCAAACGCGCGCTGCAGGAACGTGCTGTACACGGCCATGAACGGCTTCCAGCCAGTCTTGGCAAGACCGCACATCATGTCGGCCGCGTGACTCTCGCAGATGCCGGTGTCCCAGACGCGGTCAGGGACCTTGGCCTGCACCTTGGAGATGCCCGTACCGTCTGGCATAGCAGCGGTGCACGCCACCACCTTTGGATCGCGCGCCATCAGGTTGGTCATCGCTTCGCCGAACGCCGCGGTGAAGGATCGACCACTCTTCTTCAGTTCAACGCGGCAGCCTTCGTTCTCCATGTCGTCGAGCATGCTGAACGGGCTCGGTGAGTGGAAGGTGCAACTGTCTTGCTCGGCAAATCCGAAGCCCTTGCCCTTCACGGTCTTCACATGCAGCACCATCGGGCGATCGAATTCCTTGGCTTCATTGAGGACATCCACCAAGGCCTTGATGTCATGGCCGTCGACGGGTCCAACCGTGACGAGGTTGAAATGCTCAAACCATCCGTTGGTGTGCACTTCATGCGCGAGATTCTTGGAGACTTCGCCCAAGCGGTGGTAGATCTCCGCCAGCGTGCTGCCGCCCGGCATGTGCTTAGCAAATTCGCGCGCCGTCTTCTTGAATTCACTGTAACCCTGGCTCAGGCGCACATGGTCAAAGTACGCAGCGACCGCGCCTTGTGGCTTAGCGATCGACATGCCGTTGTCATTGAGCACCACCAAGAACTGACGGTGCAGGGTGCCGGCGTTGTTCAGGCCTTCCATCGCCACACCGTTCACGATGCTGGCGTCGCCAATCACCACCGCAACGCGGCGACCATCAGCGTTGTCAGCGGTCCAGCCTTCGCCACCGAGCGTATCGCCGCGCGCTACACCAACAGCGGTGGAGATACCAGTACCGGCGTGACCAACCGAGAAGAGATCGAAGTTTGATTCGCGTGGCTCCGGGAAGCCGGACATGCCGCCGCGCTGACGCAGCTTTCCTAAGAGGTGCTGCCGTCCGGTGAGGAGCTTGTGCGTGTAGCACTGGTGGCCAACATCCCACAGCAAACGATCATGACCAAAGTCAAACACGTAATGCATGGCGATGGTCAGATCTACCACGCCAAGATTCGGCGCAAGGTGGCCGCCCGACTTTGCTACTTGGTCACAAATGGCTTGACGAACTTCAGCTGCCAGTTGCGGCAATTGTTCGATGGAGAGCTTCTTGAGGTCGGCGGGACCAGCGATCGATGGGAGGAGCTTCATGGGGGAGTCTTGGGTACCTGTCAGCGCACGACCATTGGTGATTCGGGCGCTCCGCTAACGTCGCCACGGGGGCTTTCGGAAGCGGTGGGAAAGTGTAGCGCAGTGTTGGTTATTTAGTCCGAGTTGCCAGGGCGTGGGCGGTCAAACGGAGGGGTTCAGCGGCATTTCCCAACGGTTGGAGGGCGCTCAAGGCAATTTCCAAGAGATGCGCCACGTGGCGATGGCTTTCGTCAAGGCCAAAGACGCTTGGATAGGTGAGCTTTCCTGCATCCCGGTCTTTGCCGGCAGCCTTGCCGAGGTGCTCGGTCGACTGGGTTTCGTCCAAGATGTCATCGACCACCTGGAACATCAGTCCCATGGACTCGCCGTAGGTGGTGAGCGCGTGGAGGCGGGATTCGTCGGGCGTTCCGCACAGGGCGCCCATGCGACACGCGCAGCGGATCAGCGCGCCGGTCTTGTTGTCGTGCACCAAGCGAAGGCGCTCGGCCGCGGGAAGATTTCCCGGGAATCCGGCAAGGGTGTCGTAGACCTGACCGGTGATCATCGCAGTGGTAGCGGAGGCCAATTCCCGGGCAATGTCCGCCGCGCGTACCGGTGATTCAAGGGCAATTTCCACCGCTACCGAAGTCAATGCGTCGCCAGCCAGGATGGCGAGTGCTTCGCCGTGGGCTTTATGAGTGGTGGGGCGACCGCGGCGGAGGTCGTCATTGTCCAGGGCCGGAAGGTCATCATGAACCAAACTAAAGCAGTGGATCATTTCCAGGGCGATCGCCGCAGGAACGGCGTCCGCACGGCGGCCACTCACTGCCTCGCATGCGCGCAAGGTGAGTACCGGGCGCACGCGCTTACCGCCTCCTAACACCGCGTACTGCATCGCTTCGCGCAATCTGGGCGCCAAGAGATGATCGGCCAGCGCCTGATTGAGCGCAGTTTCGACCTCAATAATGAGTTGGGAATCCGTTGCGTGCGTGCCGAGCGCGGTCATTCCGCGGAGTGTACCGAACTCCGTATGATTCCTCACTCGCCGCTCCCCCCGCGGTCCCCACCCACCATGATCGAATCATTCCTAGCACTGATGCACCGCGGCGGACCAGTCATGTGGCCGCTCTTCATCCTGAGCGTCGTTTCCGTGGCCGTGTCCTTTGAGCGCGGGGTATTTTGGTTCAAGCAGAACGGCCCCGGCGCGAAGCGTGGGTTTGTGTTGCTCATGGAGTCCTTCCGCCGCGGCGATCGTGCCCGCGTGGATGCATTGGCGGGTACCAGTGACACCGTGTATTCGCGGGTCGCCACAGCGCTCCTCAACGATGGCGCCAGCGATGCAGTCGCCGTGGGTTCGGTTGAAGCCGAGCGCATTCGGATGGACCGTTGCATGGCCACGCTTTCCACCATCATTACCGCAGCCCCGATGCTTGGCATTCTGGGAACCGTCACGGGAATCATCCGCAGCTTTGAGTTGCTTGGTGGCGGCGGGGCGATGGTTGATCCGCGCGCGATCTCCGGTGGTATCGGTGAGGCGCTGGTGGCAACCGCATCCGGACTGGTCGTTGCGTTGCTTTCGCTGTTCCCGTTCATGGGCTACGGCGCGCAGCGTGAAAACACGCTGGGACGCTTAGAGACCATGATTGCAGTTGCGCAGCTCACCTTCGGCACAGCGCCGCCGCCGCGCGCTCATCACGAGCCATCGACCGACCCAAATCACACCCATGAGCGTGCTCCCGCAGAGATTGGCGCTCCGCAGCACGTTTGAGTGCGGTGCAGTCGAGCGGCAACCAGTCGGCGGTGTCGCTTCGCGATGCGGTTGATGACCGACCCGGAAGCCTTGAATCTCAGTTGTCCGCGTGCGAGAAGTCGGCGCGATCCGCGGCATCAATCCACGCACGCATATCCATCAGTGCGCCGACACTGGCGCTTTCAGTGCTGCCATCGGCCTTCACAGTGGCGATCAACAAGTTGTGGCGGCGCACCGGAACGCCCTGCACCGTATTCACCTGAAGTACGCCGGAATCAGTCATTCCTGATTGACGCATGAAGGATGAGGCGGCGCCGCCTTCCGACTCAGCCATGGTGATGCTCTGTTGCGAGCCCATGAACGGCTCCCAGACAGCGGTTGCCCCAAGCATCGGCGGCACGATCCATGAATTCCCCGGAATACGATCCTCAGGGTTCATTCCGGTGCGATAGTTGCCCGGCGCACGCAGGGCGCTTGAGGCAAAGACGATCACTTCCGTGGTGCGCGAGATGTTTGCAAGTCGCGTGCTCACCAAGCGACCGGTGACTGCACTGCCATCGGCCGTGCTCCATCCGGCGTCGGCGAATGCGGGTGACGAAACACCGTTCGAGGACTGGTACCAGCCACCCATGTAGTACGCGTTGTAGGCGAAGGCGGGCTGCAGGGCGAGGGCGCTGCCCGGTGCTCCGAATGCGGCGGACATCCAACTTGGGTGAGTGGGTGCCCCGTCCCACTCGCCACTGACATCGCTGTTGGCATCTGCATTGTCAGACTCGAGGTAACTCACCATCGTTCCGTACGGATCATCCATGAACCGCGCGAGGCGCCACGGATAGGTCTGCGACAGTGAGCGAGCGACCGTGGTCGAGGATGAATTGGTGTAATTGACCTTCCAGTTTGCCTGTGTGGCTTCATCAAGAAACCCGGGCAGCAATTGTTCTTCATAAGTATTGGCGTACTGGTACCACGCGGCGTACACGCCACGCAGGCCGTTGAGTTCACGCGTCTTGCGCGCGCTTCCAATGGCTCCGCGAACACCGGTGACCAAGATCCCCATGAGCAGGGCAATGATGCCCACCACCACCAGGAGTTCAACGATCGTGAACGCGCGCGGGGTCGGGGTACGGAGCGCGCGCGTAGAAATCAGCGTGGTGGTCGGCGTAGTCATCGGCGTAAACATGGATCCTGAGAAGATACGGCATTTCGGGCAGCATCCCTCGTTGAATCGCTCAAATTCTGTCTGAGCGGTCAATCAGTACCAGAGAGGGCACCGGTCAGAAATCCGGTGACTCGCTCCTTGGCGTCCGAAGCCATCCGCCCAAATCCGGCATGTTCAAACGGCGCGCCCGTGGGTCCATACACATGAAACTGAACAACTTCGGGGTGAGTTGCACGTGCCCGCACTGCTTCAACGAACTCACGTTGGCCGTCCACGGGTATCCATTCGTCCTCGGAATTATGCAGGGCCAAGAACGGGATTTCGCGCCAATGTTCCAGGTGGTCAATGGGATTCATTGCCGCCACTCGGGCTGCATCAAACATGGCGCGATGCTGCTGCCAACGCCAACTTCCCGTGGTGCATTCCACTATTGCGGCATCAAAGGTGTGCGGGCGCGTGAGGCGAACCAGCGCCGCCATGCCGCCTGCGCTCATGCCGCCCAAGGCGCGCCGACAGCCCGCGTATTCACCGGAAGCGTCGAGATCTGCAACAACTGCGTCAAGCTCGTCAACCATCTGCTCGACCACTCCGAGCGTTTCCTCCGGCGCTTGGCGCGGCGCATCCAGGCGTTCGCCGTGCCCGGGCAGATCAACAGCACAGGTGGCGATGCCGGCGCGCGCAAGTCGTAGGTAACGACCGGGGTCAAGTTCTTTGGTGACGGTGCGCCCGTGCATCCAAACCAGTACCGGCGCGGGGCGTAGCACTGTGCCAGTGGTGCGATCAAAGTATGGATGCACCAGTAGAGCGGGCACTGCGCCACCCCCAAGCCGTACCGCCCGCGAGAGGGCAAGAACGCTTGATGGAAGTTGGTCGAATGGCTGCGGCACGCGCGTGGAAATGTAGCAGGACGTATCCTCAATCCGTGCATTCACGCGTAACAATCATGGGCGGCGAGCATCGTTCGCGGATTCTCCACACGCCCAGCGGCGAGGAAGTGACCCGTCCGATGACCGGCCGGGTCAAGGAAAGCATCTTCAACATCCTGCGTGGTTGGTTTGAGGACGCGGTAGTCCTTGATCTCTTTGCGGGCGTTGGAACCATGGGTCTGGAGGCCTTGAGCCGCGGTGCTCGGTTTGCCATCTTTGTCGAACGCGACCGTGGCGTCTACGACTGCATGCGCAAGAATATTGACATGCTTGGTCTTGGCGCCCGATCACGAGCGCTGCAAGCGGACGCACTTGCGCCCGCGCTCCTTTCAGAGCTAAAGGAAGTGGTCGACGTGATCTTTGTCGATCCGCCGTATCCGATCGCGGAACAGACCAGCGGCAGGCGACGCATCTTGGACCAGTGTGCGCGCCTGCGTGGCGCGATGGGTGACCGCGGTTGGATGGTGTTGCGTTTGCCGTATGTCTTGGAAGGCGATGAAGGCACGATTGCAGGCTTCAACGGCCCGGAAGTTCGATCATTTGGTGATATGCACGTTCACTTGTATTCACCGCGCGCGGGTGCGGCAGCGGTGCAGGTGGATGAAACCCCGGAGGAGTCAACATGAAGAGCACCGCGTTGAGCCGTATATCCATCGTTGCCAGCGTTGTCGCGCTTTGCGTGTTGCATGCGCGCGCTGTTGCTGGCGATACCGAGCCTGGCACGGCGCGTGATGCGACCGCCGCTGCGCCGATCGGGCCACCAGTTCCACCGGATGCCGCCGCCATCGATGCCGCAGTTCAGAAGGGCATTGCTTTCCTTCTTTCAGCGCAGGAAGGCACTCCGAAAGCGCAGTGGCCGTACGAAGGTGTGTACCGCGTCGGCGGGGAGATTCCGGTTGGTTACCGCATCGGCGGCACGGGAATCGTTGGCGAATGCTTAGTGCGCACGCCCGGATATTCAGCGGATGTTGCACGGCAAGAAGCGGTTCGCAGTGCGTGCGCTTTCATCTGCGCCGGGATCCGCGAACCGCTCATGAACCCGGTGTATGAGGCTGGCTATGACGTGCGCGGGTGGGGCTACTGCTACGGCGCACGTTTCCTCTTAGTCCTGCGTGCTGCCAAAGTGGTGCCTGCCGGCATGGAGACGGAAACGGACGCAGCACTGCGCTGGTACTTGGATGCCATACAGAAGACGGAGATTCCAGAAGTCGGTGGCTGGAACTATGCGCGGCAGCCTGGGATAGAGACACCTTCGCCCGCTTCGCCGTTCATGACGCCCCCTTGTTTGCAAGTGTTGTTTGAAGCAAAGGCACAAGGATTGCCAGTGGACGGCGCAGTGGTCACTCGCGCTCTTGATGCGTTACAGCGCTGTCGTACTGAAGATGGAAACGTTGCCTACAGCGCGCAGCGACAGACGCGTGAACCGGCGCGTTCCATTCCCGGGGCGATCGGACGGATGGTGTGCAGCGAAAGCGTGTTGCTGCGCGCGGGTCGATCAGACGTCGCAAGTGTGCGTCGCGCGGTGGACGCATTTCTTGACAACTGGCGGCAATTGGAGATTCGCCGCAAGAAATCAGGAACACACGTTGGGGCATACGGGGTTGCGCCGTACTACTTCTTCTTCGGTTTCTACAACGCCTGCGACGCGGTTGAGTTGCTTCCCGCCGCAGAACGCCCGGAATATCGCCGACAATTCGAACAGTTGCTATTTGCGGTGCGTGACCAAGACGGAACCTGGGACGACCGCGTCTTTCCGCGCACTCGAAACTTTGGTACTGCCATGACACTCATGGCTCTGCAGCGGCCGGAGTTTCCTGCGCCCGCACAATGGAGCAGTCAATGAACGCATTCCGCGTCGCCGTCATCATTCCGGCAGCGGGGCGCAGTAGCCGATTTGGCGGCGTCGACAAGCTCGCGCAAGATGTGGGCGGGCGCCCGATGATTCTGCGTACGGTTGAACTCTTTACTCGGCGCGAAGATGTTGCAGTGATCATTGTTGCAGCACCGCCGGACGAAGTGGACGCGTTCCGGGATCGTTATGGTAATCAACTGGGTTTCCACGGTGCCAAAGTGGTGGCTGGCGGCACGGTTGAGCGTTGGGAAACAGTTCGTAACGCGCTTGCGGAAGTACCAGCCGATTGCACGCACGTTGCCGTTCATGACGGGGCGCGGCCGATGGCAAGCGAAGAGTTGATTGCGCGCGTCTTTGATGCAGCGCGCGTGCATGATGCAGTGATTCCTGGCGATCCAGTGACTTCCACC
>CAMDUB010000016.1 GCA_945878575.1 Phycisphaera mikurensis NBRC 102666
AAGACTGCTATCGCGCGCGTCCGCGTTCGACCAGGCACCGGCGCCATCAAGTTGAACGAGAAGGAACTTGACGATTACCTGACCGAAGACCGCGACCGCAAGGCCGTGCTCGCCGTGCTTGAGAAGACCGGCACCAAGGGCAAGGTTGATGTCACCGCTGGGCTCGTTGGCGGTGGATTCACAGGCCAGACCGGCGCAGTTGTCATGGGCCTCGCCCGTGCGATCCTCTGCTACGACTCAAGCCTTGAGCCAATCCTCCGCGAGCACGGGTTCCTGACCCGCGACGCTCGTAAGGTTGAGCGCAAGAAGTACGGTCAATCGGGCGCCCGTCGTCGATTCCAGTTCTCCAAGCGCTAAACCGCAACGAGCACTGGTCGAGAGGCCAGCCAACCCAAGAACTTCCAGACACCCGCGCCAACGCGCGGGTGTCTGTGCATCTACAACGCATACGTCCCCCGCGAACGCTTTCGAACTTCGTCAACGAACGTGCAGCACTGCATGCATCGCCGCATACCAGTCGGCGGTGGCACGCGATGTGGAAACTTTCAACTCGCGTGCCATCTCTTCGAAAGTCCGCGGCATGGTGCCGTCAAGACCAAAGTGGAGAGTCAACACGCGGCCGTGCTCTGGCGCACACTTGGCGCTGGCCGTCAACCAGCCATCACCCGCGCATACGACATGCCACCACGGAACACAACGCATGACCGCATCGTTGAGCGCGTTGGCATCGTCTCCGTTACTCGGCGCAAATTCTGGACCACCACGCGCGATGGCACGCTCCACTGCGTGTGCCGCAACATGCGCCGGATGCACATCTTCGATTGCTACTGAAGCGTGTTCCCCAAACTCCAGCGCGTGCGCGCACTCCATGGCGGCGAACGCCGCCCAGCGCAGACGCAGCGATATGGGGACATCGTCCCACCCACGCCCAAGGCGCTGAACACATGGGACCAACGCCACCGGCAGAACCCGTTCCAGAAGCGCACGCTTGATGCGATACGCCCAACGCAAATCGCGCTCAATCGCATCCACTTCACGCGCAACGGGGGTCCTGGAAATCGCTTGCAGTGCGGCATGCGCTCGCCACACTAGAAATCGAAACGCCACTACCAATGCAACATCGCCACGATTTGGTGTACGCCCGCCGCGCACGCGGGCGGGATCCGGACATCGCACCGGTCCCACCGGCAATGCCGCACAGACCGCAAGCGGCGCAAGAATCGATCCAGCCGCATCCGGCAACACAAAGATGGGTAACAGCACCGGGCTCACGCCGTTCATGGCCTGACGCAGGCGCTCCACCCGACCGCGCACCGCCGCCCGCGCCGCTGTGGATTCAGCCATTTCAAGCCGCCGCGCCAGCGCTGCGGGCGGACATCCCAAACCGACCGCTCGCGCCGCAAACTGCCGAATCCAACGAGGGCTGCGAACAACTTCGCCGCCACCACGCGCCACACGCAACGCTGCGGCGCCGGAGGAACGCGCGCCGCCGCCCTGCGTGCCACGCGCGCCGCCCTGCGTCGCAGGCTCGCCCACGCGCTGCGCCGCGCGCACCGCGGCCACCACCACCGCGTCCACTTCCAATACTCCCCGCGCCGCACGCACGCTGCATCCAAACACTGGCGCGAGGCGTGTGGCAATGGCATGCAACGAAACTCGCCCACCCGCCGCACACAATTCCACCGCACGGGAACGCAGCTCTACGCGCGCATCAACACCCATGCGTACCGTTCGTCCCGCACGATCCACCCGTACTGCCGCACGTTCCCGAAATGCCTGCAATGCATCCGGAAAGCACGCCACGCGCACTCGACCGCCAGCATCACGCACATGATGCATCACCAATCCGTCCGACCGAAATCTTGCCAAGGTTCGCGCCGACACGTTCAACGCATGCGCAACATCAGCGGCCTGCAATGCCCCGCCACGCAGTGCTGACGGCAAGGGATCGCGGCGACTCAGCCGAAGTATGAACGCCGTCATGTCATGGAGCAACGCGGACCCAGGAACCACGGATCCCACGCGCACCCCTTCCGGTCGATAGCGCGTCACACGGTCAACCACTAACTCATGTGGATACTCACCATCCGCAGTGATGTCCGCTACAAATGCTTCCGCGTCTGCAAGCATGCGCCCTCGCGCCCGAACATCCGCAAAGCGCGTACCGTCCCACAGCGCTGCAACGCATTCAGTGCGAAATCGCGCAGCGGTGGGCATAGTGCGTGGACGCCTTGATTACCAGGTTAAATCAGCACATTCAGCACGATCGCTTGCAGCAGGTGCAATTCCCGCCGCACGGCATTCCTGGAAAAAGCGCGCCAAACCAGCGCGCGCCGCTTCATCCAAGTCAAAGCGCAGCAGATCAACAAGGTAATGGCGAGCTAACTCCTCAGGCCAGCCATGCGCTGCCGCTTCACGTCGAATGATCCCCTCGATCCGCTCTGCGTTGTGACGGCGTTGATGGTCCAACACGCGCGCCGCCGTGCGCACCCGGGCGTATGCCGCTTCATCCGCATCGGCGCGCATCAACCAGGTAGCAAAGACAAACGGCAGCCCGGTCCATGCATGCCACTCCTCGCCAAGGTCAAGTTGCTGCGGCCACAGTTCATTCGCAGGAGCATCATTGATGACCTTGTCACCAATCAAGAGCATGGCATCCGTGCCCGGGTCACGCGCACCCGAGGCGTGATCAAAGTCAACCATGGTGGGATCCGCTCCAAACCGCTGCCGCAACACCAATTCAGCCAGCGCACGTGAGGTGTGACTGTCCGTATCCGCCGCCACGGTGCGAACCTCTGCCCAGGGTCGCCGCGCGTACAACCGCACCGTCAGCGTTCGACCGCAGCACCCCAGCATGCCGACCGGAACAATGCGTACCGGCACCGGGCTTCGGAGCACGTCAATCACTGAGCACAGGGCAATATCTACCGCACCACTCACCAGCCGATCAATGAGGCGCGCAGGAACATCGGGCACCAGCGTGCATCCCGCCAAACCGCTGAGCCCATCAATGAGCGGCAACGTGTTGATGTAACGCACCACGCCGATAGTCATTGGCAGCGGCGTACTCACGGCACATCCGGTGCAGCGCGCACAGCCAGTCGGAATGCCCCTTGCTCAACACGTCCAAGCGGAGCAGCGGCTTCAACCGCCACACGCGGAATACGTGGATTCAGGCGGCACAACAATTCATAGGAGCGCATTCCCAATCGGCGCGCAATGGTCGGCAAGTAATTACGCGCCGTGCGATCAGTGCCATACAGTTCCACTTCCGCACCAAGTCCACCGTTGGGTTGCGAGGACAGCATCTGCTCAAGTCCGGTGAGATCAACACAAATCTGATCCATGTTGACTGCGCCAATGACCGGCGCTTCCGCGCTCCAGTCACCCACGGAAATACGCACCCATCGGGACGGTTCCACTTGCTCGCGCAGCAATTGCGGCGCGTCTGCACACAGCGTCGGATAGCCGTCTGCATAACCAACTGGCACCAAACCAATGGTGGAATCACGACGCGCAGTCCAAGACCAACCGTATCCAACACTGTTGCCGCGTGCAATGCGGCGCACGTGAATCAACGAGCTAGTCCAACGAATTGCAGCCCGAAATTCGCTGTATCCGGGAATTGATTCGCCATCATCCGGACCATCGGCCGCGTAACCAGTCCACGCAATTCCTATGCGCACCATGCCAGCATGCACTGCACTTCCACGCAATGACGCGTAGGTGCTTGCAGCATGCAACACGCACTCCGAAGGAATCAACGCGCGATGAGCATCCACAAAGAGGTCGAAGGTACGCATCTGTGCCGCGCACCGATCCGCGCTGGTCTTTGCATGAGAGAAATGCGTCATGACGCCAGCAAGTGTCAACGATGGATTGGCGGCAACCGCCTGCAAGATGCGAGCAGCATCGTCCGGCGTGCAACCGCCGCGCGCGAGGCCGGTGTCCACTTCCAGGTGAATGGGCAATCGCACGCCGTGCTCGTGTGCAAGCACAATGAGTTCCGCAACGTGATGAATGTCATGGACCACCAGATGCAGGCGACCCGAGACCAGCATCGAGTGAATCGCGCTGCCGCGTTCGATCCGCGACACTGGCTGCAAGATCAGTACCGGGCACGGCATGCCTTCCAATGCTTCCGCCTGCGCGGGGCTGTACACCGTCAGCATGGACGCACCCCCCTGCACCAAGCGGCGCGCGATCCGGGCGGCTCCGAGCCCGTACGCGTCAGCCTTTACCACCGCATTGATGGCTACTCCAGGGCCAACAGCACACCTGACCACTCGCATGTTGTGGTCAACGGCGTCAAAATCAACGGAGATGAGACTGTTATCACTCATGCGGCGGCATCCATGCCTTCCGCCTGTTACGATCGGCTTACCGGGCAAAGTACCATAAAAACCCCGGTCATCAATTCCCCGAGACCCGGCTCGGCACGCACTTCGATAGAAAAGAAACGCACCAACGGATGGTTAGCAGCGAGACGTTCGACACGACCAAGACATTTGCAGACCTCGGCCTTCCCGCGTCCGTCCTCAAGGGCGTCGATGCAGCCGGGTTCAAGCACCCCACCAAGATTCAATCGGCCCTGATTCCCGTTGCCATGAGCGGCAAGGATGTCATCGGCCAAGCCAAGACTGGTACCGGCAAGACCGCGGCGTTCAGCCTGCCGGTCCTTGGTCTCCTGCAGCCCGGCGACCAATTCGGCGCGCTGGTCTTGGTACCGACCCGCGAATTGGCAATCCAAGTGTGCCGCGAAGTTGAGGAACTGGGCGGACACACTGGAATTAAGGCTATTCCGGTCTATGGCGGCAAGCCGATGCGCGCGCAGGCGCAAGCACTGGAGAGCCACCCAGAGATCATCGTTGGAACGCCCGGCCGCGTCATGGACATGCACCAGCGCGGACTGCTGCCGTACAACCAGTTCAAGGTGGTGATCTTGGACGAAGTGGACCGGATGCTCGACATTGGTTTCCGCGAGGACATTCGCAAGATCCTCGGCGCCATGAAGCAGCGCCCGCAGACGATCTTTGTGAGTGCAACCATTAGCCCGGAGATTGAGAAACTCGCCCGCAGTTACATGAAGAGCCCGGAGAAGATCGTCACCACCGAGAAGAGTCTCACGGTGTCCGCGGTCGATCAGAGTTGGCTCACGGTTGAGCCGTGGGACAAGCGAAAACTCCTGCATCACCTGCTGAAACACGAAGAACCGGCCCTGACCATCGTCTTCTGTCGCATGAAGAAGACCGTCGATCAAGTAGCCGAATACCTCACCAAGCACGGCATTGATGCGCACGCCATGCACGGCGACATGTACCAGACCAAGCGCGACAAGGTGATGGATCAGCTCCGCGGCGGCTCGCTGGGAGTGTTGGTTGCCAGTGACCTTGCCTCACGCGGACTTGATGTTGATGACATCAGTCACGTCATCAATTACGACGTCCCTGAAGATCCGGAAATCTATATCCATCGCATCGGCCGCACCGCGCGCGCTGGTCGCCATGGCGTGGCGTGGACATTCATTCAGCCCGACCAAGGTGATTTGCTTTCTGGAATTGAGATGCTTGCCAACATCGAGATTCCGCAGAAGCAATACCCTGATTTCACGCCTGGACCAATTCCAGTTGACGTCTCCAGCTATCGCGAAGCCGAAAAGCGCCGGCGCGAAGAATCCGCAAGTGCCAAGAGCCGAATGGCGACCGCAGTGGCCCCCACTGCAGCGAAGGCTGCCGATCCGAATGCATTCCCAGGCGGCGTCGTTCCTTCGGCCATGCCGATGAAGCGTCTCGGCGGAGTGGTCCGCACGCGCAGAGGATGATTGATAAGCGAACAACGAATGGGTCCCCGCGTCGCTATTGAAATTTCCGAAGAAGTGTGCGATGCGCTGGCATCGGGGCTGCCGATTGTGGCGCTCGAAACCGCTGTGCTGACGCACGGCTTGCCGCGCACGCCCATGGCATCGCCATGCGATCTGTCCGAGTGGATCGCTGAAATTCCCGCAAATCTTGCACTGAGTGTCCTGCTTGATACCACCGTACGTAACGGCGGAGCTGTTCCCGCCACCGTTGGCATGCTTGACGGAACGCTGCACGTTGGACTGAGTCGCGCACAGCTGGAGCGCCTTGGTCACGATCTCGATGTGCGCAAACTCAGTACCCGCGATCTCGGCGCTGCGAGTGCGCAGCGCGCGAGTGGCGGAACCACCGTTGCTGCCACGCTTGCGGCATGCGCCACTGCCAACATTCGTGTGTTCGCAACCGGTGGTATCGGCGGCGTGCACCGCGGCTGGACCGATCGACCCGACGTCAGCGCCGATCTTGCTGCACTCGCGCGAACTCCAACCGCCGTTGTCAGCGCCGGAGCAAAGAGCATTCTTGATCTTCCTGCAACAGTGGAAGCACTTGATTCCCTCGGCGTCCCCGTGATCGGCCTAGGCACTCGAGTATTCCCGCGCTTCATTTCCCAAGGAAACGATTCGTTGGGAGTGTCAGCGCACGCTCAAGATGCCGCTGAGGTCGCGGCTATCTGCGCCGCACATTGGCTCTTTGCGCCGCACGTCGGTGCACTCATTGCGAATCCCCCACCCGCGCAGTGGGCGATCCCGGCTGATGAAGTCGAAACCACCATCGCCGCCGCGCTGATTGAAGCAGCCCGCGCCGGTATTCGCGGGGCGGCAGTCACGCCATTCCTTCTCGACCGCGTGCAACGAGCCACTGCAGGGCGAACCGTCGGTGTCAATGTTGCCGTCCTTGAGTCGAACGCGCGCGTGGGTGCCGCCATCGCTGTGGAACTGGCCTCAATCCGCCGTTAACCTGCGTCATTGGCAAGTTCTGCTAGGAATTTCCATTATTTCTACTCATTGAGTCAATTACTGAGTTACTATGCACGCGTCGCCCTTCCTAAGAGCGACAACCAAGCACAACCCGGAACGGTGGCAAGGCCCTTCGCGGTCCCCCCCACACAACCCGTTGGGATGCACATGCATCGCCGGCCCGGAGCGAGGAATAATTGATGACAGTTGTAAGCGGGATCCTGGAGGCCATGAAAGGCTCATCCGAGGGTCGAATCAGGCAGTTTTCAGACGGACTCGTTGAGCGCGAGGATGACCCTGTGGTCCTCCCGGACTTCATGCAGCGCAATGGCGTCGCGCCCGGCGCGGCGATTACCGTTGAGGTCGAGGAGCGGCAATCACGACGCACGCACCGCATGCACATGGTGGCCAGCAAGTTGGTGGCCATTGAGGGCATGACCCCCGAGGACTATCGCAAGCGCAAGAATTTCAGCGAACTCACTGCGCTCGATCCGCAGCCGCGCATCTCACTTGAGCATCGTGGCTGTCCACCAGCATGCCGGCTCATCGACATGTTCTGCCCGATCGGATTCGGAACCCGCGGCTTGATCGTTGCTCCACCCAAGGCTGGCAAGACCATTCTCTTGCAGAACATCGCCTTTGGAATCAAGCATAATCACCCAGAAATTGAGCTCATTGCGTTGCTCATTGATGAGCGACCAGAAGAAGTCACCGACTTCCGCCGCAACGTGCCCGCGCACGTGCTTGCGTCCAGCAATGACGAAGACCTTGATCGCCACTTGGCGCTCGGGCAGTTTGCCATCGAGCGCGCCAAGCGCATGGTGGAGGCCGGCCGCGATGTCGTGGTGCTTCTGGACAGCCTCACGCGGCTGGGACGCGCGTTCAACAATTCGCGCCGCTACGGTAGTTCTGGTCGCACCATGTCAGGCGGCGTGGATAGTCGCGCGCTTGAAGTGCCCAAGCAACTCTTCGGCGCCGCTCGCAAGTGTGAAGAAGGCGGAAGCCTGACCATCATCGCCACCTGCCTGGTGGATACCGGAAGCCGCGCAGATCAGGTGATCTTTGAGGAATTCAAGGGCACTGGCAACATGGAATTGATCCTGGATCGAACCATCGCTGAGCGGCGGATCTTCCCGGCCATCAACCTCGCGCAAAGCGGTACGCGCAAGGAACATCTACTGATGCCCGAACGCGAACTGAAGACCATCACTGCCCTCCGACGCCGGCTCCTCAACGCCCCGCCGCACGTGCAGATGGAGCAATTGCTGGGGGCGCTCAATCGATTCCCTGCCAATGAAGACATGCTGAAGGGGTAAGCAAGCGGGCATTGCGCCGCAGATCGCTACGCCAATCGCAATTTTTAGCGATCGGTAAAGGCAGGCGATCACCACGCCATCCATCCACGCATCATGTACCCTTTGACGCAGAATGGCTGAAGCACCCGGATACTCAAACAGCGTGCGCGCAGGCGCATTTCTCATCACCTCCGCTTTAGTGGGATTGGTGGTCATACTCATCCTTTCCAAGTCTGCGCTCTTCACGCGCAAGTCGGACTACCAGGTGCGCTTCACCATGGACGAAGGGGTCGCTGGGCTGGATGCTGGCGCCGAAGTCCGCGTCAGTGGTCTGAAAGTCGGCCGCGTAGTCCGCATCGAGCAGCGATTTGAGGCCGAAGAGATTCTGGTCGACATTCAGATCAATGCGGATATCACACTCTTCAAAGATGCGCAAGTCGTCCGCTCACAGCCTCTGCTGGGCAATTACTCGTGGCTGAATTTCTCCAACCTTGGAACCAAGGCGAAGGGCAAGCTTGAGCCGGGCGAAATGATTGATGCCAAGACCAGTGGCGGCCTGCTGGCCACCATCGTCGGTCCACAAAACGCTGGTCGCACCACGGAGATGTTCACCAACATGGTGGCGTTCACTGCCAGCCTTGATGACTTTGCGCGCGTGCAATATCCAAAGTCGGTCGTCCCCATGCTCGACGATGCCGCGACTGCGGTTGCCGAGTTGCGCAAGGACTACGAAGGATGGCGCGGCGATATCACTTCAAGCCTGAAGGATGCATCGCTATCGATGAAGAAACTTGACACATCGATGGATGATGCCGTGGTCACCGTCAAGGAAGCACGCCTCGCGATGGAGCACTTCCGCGAAGTCAATATCAAGCAGATCGACGCACTCTTGACGGATGCGCAGGCTGGAACTGAGCGATTTGCGAACGCGATGGAAAACTTGGATATTGAACTCACTGCACGCATCCCCGACCTGCGCGCGATGATGTGGGACCTTCGCCAATCCGCCACGCAAGTCAAACTTGCCACCATGGAAGTACGCCGCAGCCCGTGGAAGTTGCTCTATCGACCCAGCGGCGACGAACTTGCGCGCGAGAACCTGTATGAATCCGCGCGAGCCTTTGCGATCGCCAGCTCGGACCTTCGTGTCACCGGCGAAACACTGCGCGCCACGCTTGATGACACGCCGGAGCGATTCAGTTCTGATCCAAAGTTCCGCGAGACCCTGCGCACGCAGGTGCTGCAGTCGGTTGAGCGCTACGAGATTGCTCAGAAGCGACTCTTTGATGTCCTGCAAGCGGACTTCAAGGGCCAGCCGATGCCAACCGACGACGCCACCATTCAGCCTCCGATGGTGCTCCCCACCAAGGATGTTGCTACGCAGAACGCCACCCCCAAGGCAGCGCCTGCCGCAACTCCAGTGCCGGTCCCAGCCAACTCGCAGTAACTCACGCGCTCACCTCGACCCTCACTCAGTAGCGGGTCGGCTGACACCATCACAGTGCAAGCGGAACGAAACAACATCCGAGCCGGCATCCTGACGCTGACCTGCGTGGGGCTCTTCACCGCGGCAATTTATGGTTGGCTGGCGTGGTCGCATTCAACACAGGTGCGCTACGTCGTTCGATTTAGCGCCGATCAAGGTGTCTACGGGCTCAGTAAAGGCACTCCGGTCTGGATCGGCGGAATGGAGAAGGGGAGCATTGAGTCGATTACTCCCCGTTTCAGCAATGAAACGCTGACTGGCTATGAAATCGTGCTCTTGGTTGAAGCCGGTATTCCGATTACCTCCAACGTGCGCTGCGAAGCATCCGAAGCAGGTATCAATGGCGAAGCAATACTGGAACTTCGCGGCCTCGGTAGCCAGCAGAAGACCCGGAGTGGACAGTCCGGTGCCAATGCACAACCATTGCTGGCCGCCGGTTCGGAAATCACTGGGACGGCACCGCCGCGGTACCGAGGGTTCTTCGGTGCCCCGATGTCTCAATCCGTCCGTGAATTGCTCGCCGTATGGAGCCCGGAGCACCCCACCGCTGACTCCCTCAGCAATCGCCTGCAGGCGATCACTGAAGACGTGCCCACGCGCGTGAAGAAATCCCAAACCGAAATCGCTGCGCTCTCGGATCGAGCCGCCCCCGATTTCACGCGCTGGAAGGCTGACTACGCCACCGCGCGCGATCAAGCAACCGCCGCGTTCGAGAAACTCGGATCCACGCAATCCAACGCTCCGGTCACACCTCCCGAGGGTGAAGCCAAAGAGCAAGTCCTGTCGCTCGTTCGTACTGCCCGCGCCGAAGCCGACACTCTTCCACGTATCGATAGTCATCGGCTGACGAACTTTGCAGAGACGCTCGACCGCGCCGTGAAATCCATCAAGGAGCTCGGTGAGCAGACGGGTTCACTGCGCAGCAGCATGACCTCGGCGGATCATTCATTCGGTCGAGGTTCCGCCGATTTCTCAATTGCGTCCCAGGAACTTGATGCCGCAGCGAAAGAAGTCGTGTGGCAACCGTGGCTCCTCCTTGGCGGCGGCGCTGAAGACGTCGGATCAGAACGGATCGACATCGCGAATCGCGAGATCGTCCGCCAGTACACCGCCGCCGCAGTGGAACACCAGTTCGCCATGAAGGGCATTGAAGACGCGCTCCGCCGCGATGGCGAACTACTCAATACGGTTCCCGGCCTCGCTGAACTCCTCCGCACGCGGCTCGACTCCGCCACTGCAATCTTTGAAGCAGAGACCAAGCGGATGGAGGATCTGATCATCGGTCCGCCGAGCAACAAGAAGCCCAGCAAGTAACGCGGGACGCCCCCTTGAAGGGACGTCCCGCGAGAAAAGGGCAGTATTCGGAGGTAACTCAGTTACCTTCAGGCTTCACTCAGTTACCTTCGGCCTTCGCCAACGGCTCCTGCGCCGCACGCGATGTCAGACCGGCACCACGGATCGATGGCAGCATCGCCGGCACCGCATCCTCTGCAGGCTCGGCCTTGGTCTCCTTGCAACGCTCAATATCCGCGCCCAACGAAGCCAGCACGCGCTCCATCCCCGAGTATCCACGATCGAGGTGGTAGACGCGGCTGATCGTGGTCTCACCCTCAGCGGCGAGTGCCGCCAAGACCAAGCAAGCGCTCGCACGCAAATCACTGGCCATCACTGGCGCGCCGTGCAGGTGACGCACGCCAGAGATCACCGCAGTCGATCCCTGGCGATACACCTGTGCGCCCATACGTGAGAGTTCAGCAACATGCAAGAATCGCTCGGTGTAGATCTTCTCAGTGATGATCGAGTTACCGTCGGCGATGGAAAGCAAAGCCATGAACTGCGCCTGCAAATCAGTCGGGAATCCAGGGTGCGGCTGCGTAGTAATGATGGTCGGACGCAAGACGCGATTGGATGAAATGCGCACACTGCAACGAGCATCCTCATCATTCGGATTCACCTTCGTCACATGAACGCCCACCTCCTCAAGGTGGTTCACCGCAGCAAGCAAACTGTCATACGGGAAGTCATCAATCGTGACATCACCGTTGGTCATGGCTGCAGCAATGGCGTAAGTACCAGCCACAATGCGGTCGGGCATCACGCGATGTTCACAACCACCAAGCGCCTCAACACCATCAATGATGATGCGGGGCGAACCAGCGCCGCGAATCTTGGCACCCATGCGATTGAGCATGTTGGCCAAATCCACAATCTCTGGCTCGCATGCAGCACTTTCGATCACCGTGCGACCTTCGGCAAGCGTCGCCGCACTCATCACGTTGGCGGTGCCCAACACCGTTGGCCCGTTCGGTCCACCAAGGAAGATGGTTGCACCCTTGAGACGGTCACAGGTAGCAATGATGTTGCCGCCGTCCATCTCAATCTTGGCGCCGAGCTTGGCAAGACCCTTCAGATGCAAATCGATTGGTCGCGTTCCGAATGCGCATCCGCCCGGCATACTGATCACCGCACGTCCGCGTCGCGCCAGCATCGGCCCAAGGACGCAGATGGAAGCGCGCATCGTCTTCACGATCTCATAGGGAGTCTCAACGCACGACTCATCGCTGGTGTGCAGCGTGATGGTGTCATCATCACCGAAGTGAATGGCGACACCCAGTCGCTCCAGGAGTGACCCCAGGTTTTTGATGTCAGCCAACGGGCCGACGTTGGTCAATTTGACCCGTCCCGTGGTGAGGAGCGATGCAGCCATCAGCGGCAGAGCCGCGTTTTTGGCGCCTTCGACGGAGATGCGACCGTTTAATCTGCGGCCGCCTTGAATGCGGAAGTAATCCATGGGAAATGCCCCTAAATAACACCGATCGGTGCAAGTCAATCCGTGACTCGCTTCTCTAAGACCAATCGGCGTTCCGCGTGGTCGACCCTCAATGATCGACGAGCCAATAAGATATCCAACTTATGAGCACCGTGTCTGCCGCCAACGCCGGAACTGAAACCCCCCGCCTGCCCGGAGAGCCCATCCTGCCCGAGGCACGGATGCACATCGTTCTCCCTACCAGTCCAGTGGACGGGAAGGTGGTGCATTCGAAACTCTGCACCAAGTCAAAGTCCGCGTCGTTCGTTCGACACGTCTGCGTGGACGTCTCCGGCACACCGCTTGAAGGGTCGTGGCTCGCTGGTCAGTCGTTCGGCGTGGTTCCACCCGGAACCGATGGCAACGGCAAGCCCCACAAAGTCCGCCTGTACTCCATCGCCAGCCCCAGTTACGGAGAGGACGGATTCGGCAAGGTCCTCTCAACCACCTGCAAGCGCTTGCTTTCCGAACGCGAGCCGCAGACTGCCAAGGACGACCCCACCGATCATCGCCTCTTCACCGGGATGTGCTCCAACTACGTTTGCGACCTGCGTGAGGGCGACGCCATTCCAGTGGCCGGCCCGGCAGGCAAGCGATTCATCCTGCCCACCGACCGCAACGCCCACGACTACTTGTTGCTCGCCACCGGCACCGGCATCGCTCCTTTCCGCGGGTTCATTCATGAGCTGTTCGTTGGCCCGCCGGAGGGAAGCCCGCTGCACGCCGCGTGGCGGCCATGCACCTCCACCGTGCACCTGGTGATGGGAACGCCGTACACCAGCGACCTGATTTACGACGACTTCTTCCGCCAAGTGGCCAAGCAACACCCCAATTTCACTTACCACACGGTGATTAGCCGAGAAGTCCGCCTCGACGGCGGCAAGGGTGAGTACATCCACCACTACATGGATCGCACCCTGCCCCAATTCGACCAGTTGCTGCGCAGCGAACGAACCCTTGCCTACATCTGCGGCCTCGCGGGCATGCAGGTGGGGGTGTTCCAGACGCTCGCGCAGCGCGGGCTGGACAGCGGTTACTTGGACATCCACGCCGACCTCGCGGGCATTCCGCCCGCGGACTGGACTGCCGAGCAGGTAAAGCGACGCGTTCATGCCACCCGGCGCTGCATGCTTGAGGTGTACTGAGCGCGTTCCCGGACGCATCCCGCTCCTGAAAGTCGGTTCTGGCAGTGCCGGAGTCCGGGATTTCCGCGTCAATACGGAAGACTTCGGGCCCTTTGGACTTCCAATAGAGACATCAAAGGAGACGGTGCTAGGATTTCCCTATGGCCATGGGAGACTCTCAAGGCGAGTGGCGGGATGGCGACGAACTGGCCGAAGAGGCCCGGCGCCACTATGAAGACGGCCGTCTCGTTGAGGCGGAGGCTGCGCTTCGTCAGGCACTCGCGCGCAATCCGGATCGCCCGGAATGGCACTTCCACCTCGGTCGCCTGCTCGAACAAACCGATCGCTCCAAAGAGGCCCGCGCTTCATACCTGCGATGCCATGAACTCGATCCCGATGCGCCCGAGCCATTGCTTGCCGCCGCATCGGTTGATGAGATTGAAGGTGACACCGCATCCGCGCTGCGTTACGTCGAGCGTGCCGTTTCGCTCGACCGCGAATCCGATGAGTCGCACGCGCGACGCATTCGACTGCTTTCCACCGTTGGTCGCCACGACGATGCGCGCGATGCCTTCTATGAAGCGCAAGAATTCGTTGAGAGTCCTGCCTTCTCCATGATCGCCATGGCGTCCGGGCTTGAAGAACAAGGTGATATGCCTCGAGCAGCTTGGTGTTACCGCGAAGCGTTGCGCCATGACCCAGAGATGGCGGAAGTGCGCACCATGTACGCGCGCTGCCTTGCCAATCAAGGCGACCACTCCAAGGCGCTCCAGAATTACATGCATGTACTGCGCGAGCAGCCTGGCTACATCGAGGCGCTGCTTGGTTGTGCCGAGACGCTCGCCCATCTCGGCCGCGAATCCGATGCCGCAGAAAAGTTGCGCCGCATAGTGGAGATCGAACCAGCGAATGTGCAAGCACACCACATGCTGGGCGCCCTTGACCTGCGCGCCGCGCGCTTTGACAGAGCGGCCATCGAATTTGAATTGGTACTGAAGTTGGAGCCAGAACGAAATCTGGTGCGCCTTGACCTTGCTGACGCACAGTTTCGGCGCGGTCGAATTCGCGAAGCACGCGAGACCATGCGCGCGCTCCTTACCGAAGGTCTACCCGAGACACCGCAGTCGGATGATCGATTTGCGTCGCGCCCGGAGCATGAACGCGTGCGTACCCTGCGCGCGCACAGCGCTGTATTTGCGCGGGCTGGCGCCTTGCTCGCCTTGTTGCGCGAGTGGGATTCGGCCGCCAAGATCATTCCCGAGTTTGTAAAGCTGCACACGGCAGAACCAGACGCGTGGCGCGCACTGGCACGAGCGCGCTTTGAATCAAACGATATCACTGGCGGTCGCGAGGCCAGTCTGCACGTACTGAAGCTTGACCCCAAGTGCGCCCTCAGCCATCACAATTTGGCACTGGCTGCACTGCGAACCGGCGACCTGAGCGGCGCCAGCAGCTGGGTGCGTCGCGGCTTGACGTTGGCACGCACTGATGAAGGACTGCGCAGGCTGCGCTCGCGGGTACTCCTCACGCGCGTCCGCAGCCTTGCCAAACAGTGCACGCGGATCTTCCGGCGCAGTTAGCACACAAGCGCAGAACGCCACCACCGAAAACGACCGACGGGCGCCACCTTGCAGTGGCGCCCATCGTGATTGTTTCAGCAGTGTGCTGCGTGCTTTCGATTAGGAAAGCAGGCTGGCGTACGGGATCAGTGCCATGAAGCGCGCGCGCTTGATGGCCTGAGCGACGCGTGACTGGTCGCGCGCGGAGAGGCCGGCTCGCTTGCGCGAGATGATCTTGCCGTTGGAAGTGAGCACACGACGCAGGTCGTCAATATTCTTGTAGTCGATGGTGAGCTTCTGCTTGGCAGAACGCTCGCCGGGAGCCACGGCGACGGCGCCGAAGGCTGGTGGTTGGTTCTCGCGGTCGCGGGAGCCGTATGAAGAGCCGCCATCGCGATCGCCACGGTCGCCGCGATCACCACGGTCGCCACGGTCGCCACGGTCGCCACGATCGCGATCGCGCGAGCCAGAACCGTAAGAGGCGGAAGAACCGTAACCGTTACCTGAAGATTCGTTTGACATAGATGCTCGTTCCGACTGGGTGAAGTGTCCTGACAGCACGCGCTGCCAGCTCGCCTTGGCTTCTCGGAGTAGGAGCCCCCGGAATGAACCGGGAGCGGCGAGAGTCGCGCAGTGTAGCCCAAACGCCGCACTTTCCTTCACTGCGGGGGCATTTCGAAGGGCTTGGATCGGCAATTCCTGCGGAAATACTCGCGCGGAGGGCACAAAAGTAACGTCCCACCGAGGTTACACTCGTTTTCGTGTCCGAGCACTCGCACGCCGAACGACTGTCGCGTCGGATCGAACTGAGCGCGGAGGAACTCTCGCTCCTGCTCGGTCCTGACCGATTTGCGCCCACACCCGCCCACGAAGCGACGGTGTTGGATGTTGCAACCGATGAACGTGCCAGCTTCGCTGCACCGGTCGTCACGGAATCAGTAGCGGCCGATGCCGTTGCACTTCCGACCGGCACGCCGCGCTGCATCGGCGACACTGACTTGGTGCAGGCATTACTTTCCGGCGCACCCAACTTTGAACAACTCGCACTGCGCGCTATTCGCGAACGTACCGGCGAGGAACTCGCGCGCATCATCACTGGTAGCGCTGCAGATGCAATGGTGGCGACTGGCACCGCAACCATGATCAGCGAAGGTCGCGCATTTGTTGCGCCGCTCGCTCCGGATGCGCGCGCTGCGTGGGCGCTCTGGCTGAATCGATGGCTGGAACTGGCTGCCCTGGTTGGATCACATGCGCCGCGTGGTCTGTGGGATGACCCCACCGGATTTCCATCGTGGCCCCGCTTGCGCCAGCAGGTCGCGCACCGCATTGCTGCTGCGCGCTTACGCCGCGAGTCGCTCACTGTTTCACTGTTGCGTATTGAGGACGTGGAACTGTGGAATCGCCGTTCGCAAATACTCCTTGACACTCCCTTCATGGCCCGGATCGCCACCGCGCTTGATGCGGCGGTGGTTCCCGGAGACGAACTCGCCCGACTTGATGAGGGCGGATTCGTGCTTGTTTCTCTGCGTGAATCAGCAACGCAAGAACTTGCCGCCGCACTCCGCGCCGAAATTGCGCGCCTTCCCGGTGACGGGCCACGGTCCCTCGTCGTTCACGTGGGAGTGGCCGCCGCGCCCTGGGATGCAACCGATCCTGATTCGCTCCTTGAGCTTGCCGCCCGACGCGCCGCAGCAAGTTCCAATCAGGTCTGACCCGTGAAGGTTGTCATTCTCTCCGACTTACACCTTGGCCTCCGGGCCGCGCCGAATCCAGCAGAACTGATCGCTGCGCTTGAAGGCGCGCACGAGGTCATCCTGAACGGCGATGCCGCGGAGTCTGCATCCAGCGCATTCGGCGTGCGTGGCGAGGACTTTCTGGCAGAACTGCGCGAACGTCTCGCGCGGGTCAGCAGCACCGTGCTTCGGATCGAAGGGAATCATGATCCTGCCACCGGAGAACTTGCTGCATTACGTGCCAACGGCCGCGTACTCATCACCCACGGGCATGCATTTCACCCAGCCATCGCGCCGTGGTCCGCTGCCGCTCACCACGTTGCCGCCGAATTTATGCGCGCGCATCACGCAGCTGCAGAATGCGCAGAACCTGAACGCACCCTGCTTGCCGCACGCGCCGCCGCCATTGCGGAACGCGGGTTCGACAGTGCCGCGTCACCATTCACAGTGCTACGCCGCATGGCGGCTCGACCCTGGGTGTTTCCGGTTGTGATCGGATACTGGCGCATGTTTCCGGAACTGTCGGCACGCTTTTTGGAACGCGCCGGCGCAGCCGCACAGGAACGGGCCGAACCCATTCCGCAAGCAATTGTTGCTGGGCATTCGCATCGAGCCGGTGCATGGCTGGTCCGGGGCAAACTGGTACTGAACACCGGAAGTTTCACGTTTCCAGGACAGCCTCACGTCGTCACTGTTTCTGATGACAGCATCTCGCTCACGCCACTCACCCGCGTGGCTGGCGAATGGCGTCAGGATGCATCCGCGCGCAGGACCTGGGTGATTGACGAAATCGCACGCTCCACCGCGGCGCCATCAATCCCCGTTTCATAGCCAGCAGACTCCAACATTCCCAGCAACGCGGCGGTGTCCACATTGCCGCGCGCGCCGGGCGCGTACGGGCATCCACCAAGACCACCCGCGCTCGCATCAAAGCTGCGGACACCAAGCTGCAGTGCCATGCGCGCATTGTCCAATGCACGACCATTGGTGTTGTGCAGATGGAGGGTTGTGCGCGCAGGCGGTAAGACGCTGGCAAGCTCTCCATACAAGCGCGCAATGTCTTCTGGCTCTGCAACGCCGAGCGTTTCTCCAAGGTCAATCTCATCGGCACCCAGTGCAAGCATCTGCTCAACCACGCGACGCACTGCTGCTGGCGCAACTGCTCCGTCATACGGGCACCGCACCACGCAACTGACATACGCCCGCACCAGAATTCCTGCTGCCTGCGCTGCTCGCACCACCGGAACAAACCGCGCTATGACTTCGGCAATGGTGCCGCCAGTATTTGCTGCGCTAAACCCCTCGCTCGCCGCGGCAAAGATTGCCACCTTATCCACACGCGCCGCCAGCGCTGCGTCCATGCCGCGTTCATTGGGAACCAATGCGCTGTACACGGTGCCAGGGCGACGCTGAATGCGCGCAAAGACGTCCGCCGCGTCTCCCAATTGCGGCACCCACTTTGGGCTCACAAAGCTAGAAACTTCGATTTCAGGGAAGCCGGCTGCAGAAAGTAAATCCACGAACGCCACCTTGGCATCGGTAGAAACCAAGCGCTTCTCATTCTGCAATCCATCGCGCGGACCCACCTCGGTCAGGCGAATGAACCCGAGCGCATCGGCCGATGCACCAGTCATTCGACTTTGCCTCGGCGCTGCTCCGTGGCGGCACGCTGCTGATCGCGCGATGCACCGTTGCCGCGAGTCACCGCATCGTCGCGCCAGATCCGCACCAAGAACGGAGTGAACACAGCAATCAGCGCCACCGTGAGCACCACTGCACCCACAAACAACACCACCTCGGGCGAGATGCGCATCCCCACCTCCGAGCGCTGACCGTCTTTGCCGGTCACCGGCGTCGTTTCAATCGGATCACTCTCCTGTAGATATGCAGCGATCATGTTGCCTCCGCTCGTTCTGGAAGAAATCGAAGGCCAGCCTGCACCGTCGCAGTGGCTCGCCCGCCTTCAGCAGGCACCAACAACACTGCGCCCGGCTCTGTGTGTGCAGTCCGCACCATGGCAAAGGCCACGCTCGCTGCACCCATCATCGGTGCCAGCGTGCTGCTGGTCACCGCCCCCACGGGGTTGCCAGGCTCACCGTCCGCACCGCGTTCAAAGACTGGCGATCCGGATGTTGGCAACGCATCTTCTGTCATGCGCAGCGCCACGAGCCGCTGCTTTGGTTTACCCAAACTCTCCATCCGCGCCACCACTTCCTGCCCGGGATAGCACCCCTTCTTGAAGCTGGTTCGCGCGTGCAAGATGCCTGTTTCATGCGGCAAATTGTCGGGCCCAAAGTCAACATGATGAAGCGGCGTTCCGGCTTCAATACGGGCAATGTTGTAAGCGTGCCATCCGGCTGGACGCGCGCGGCGGCGGCCAAGCTCTTGAACATCATGTTGCGCAACAAGCGCGTCCCATGCACGCCCGATCGCCTCGCGTGGCAGGAATATCTCAACACCCGGCGAAGCGCATTGATCGCGCCGCGCAAGTACCGCAGCAGTGCCGGCCAGCGTGCACGAAACGCAACGCGCATCATGATTCAGCACCTCCAGTGCAGCATCTTCAACGCCGGCATTCGAAAGTAACGCAGCGCCCTCGGGCCCGTGAACTGCCAGACGCCCCCACAACGCTGACTCATCGGTGATCTGCACATCTTCTGCAAACAAGAACGCATGCAGTGTGGCAACTGTTCGAGCAGCATCATGAATATCAACATCAACCAGTGTCAACGGTGGCGTGCCGTCAATATCGGGCACGTGCACAAAGAGCAGATCAGCCTCAATGCGACCCTTTCTATTCAGCCAGAAACCCGCGCGCACATCGCCACCGGCCATGTCCTTGAGTTCCTGCGTCACCATTCGATTGAGAAAGTCCACTCGATCCGCGCCGCGCACAGCAATGGTGCCGCGATGCGCCATATCCAGCACCGCCGCGCCGCGCCGGAATGCGGCGTACTCAAGTTCAAGTAGTCCGTACCCGGCAACAATCTCTGGAGCCTCAACTGATGTCGACGCGGTGGGCGCAATTGGCGCAGTCGTTGCCGCCTGCTCCGCGGCGCCCACGCCGTAAGGCATCCATTCAACCTCCACGGGCACGCCGCCCAAGCGGACGCTTTCAACGCGTGCGTAGCGCTCATGCTCTTGTTGGAGTGGATTGACAGGCATCCCGGAAGCATAGTTCGCCTACTATTTCCGTCCCGCCCACCAGAACGAACACCGCTCAGTGATCGAAAGACCCCAACACCATGACTCTTGATATTGAACTCTTCCGTCGTCTCTGCGAAACCCCCGGCATTCCTGGTCGCGAAGAGCGCGTCCGTGCGGTAATCGAGAAGACCGTACTCGGCAAAGCAGGCGGTGGACTGTTTGACACGTCCCATGTCGATGCCATGGGCTCGCTGATCTGCACCCGCAATGCCACCAAGGGCGGCGGCAGTCGCGGCGCAAAGCCAACCACCGTGTTGCTAGCCGCACACATGGATGAGATCGGCTTCTACGTTCGACACGTTGATGACAACGGATTCATCTGGCTGAACGCCGCTGGTGGCTTTGACACCCGCAATCTCTTTGCCAGCCGCGTGACCGTGGTCACTGACGGTGGCGACATTCACGGCGTGATGAATCCCGGCGGCAAGCCGATCCATATTTCCAACGATGCCGAACGCACCAAAGTGCCTGGCGTTGAAGAGTTCTTCGTTGACCTTGGTATGACTGCAGCGGACGTCAAGAAGCGCGTGAAGGTGGGCGACTATGTGGTGCTCAACCAACCGTTCATGGAAACGCCGCTCAAGATCGTCAGCAAGGCGCTCGATAATCGCATGGCTTGCTTTGTTGCCATTGAAGCGCTCCGACACATGCAACGCAAAAACGTCAAGCATGCGGCGAACATTGTGGTTGCATTCTGCACACAAGAAGAAGTTGGCCTGCGCGGCGCCACCACTGCTGCAAATCAGGTGGGCGCAGATATCGGCGTCGGTCTGGATGTCAATCTCGCCTGCGATACGCCCGGCGTTCCAGATTCACAACGCGTCACCAAGCACGGCGATGGCGCGGCAGTGATGATTCAAGACAGCAGCATGATCAGCGATTACACGCTGGTGCAAGAGATTTGCGCCGTTGCCAAGAAGCACCGCATTCCGCACCAACGCGCCATCCTGCCGCGCGGTGGTCAAGACGGTGCGGCCATTCAACGCTCTGGTCGCGGCGCACGTTGCGTAGCACTCGGCGCCGGTACGCGCTACATCCACACCAGTACGGAAATGCTGGACAAGGCCGACCTTGAAGCCGTGATCGACCTGCTCGCTGCTTGGCTTCCAACCATTGCTTGAGTGGCTGCGCGCCGCCTAACTCTCAGTGACTCATGCGTCCCTGAACGCCGAGCACCGTGCGCGCGATCGCCTCGGCTGCATCCAGTTGTGGTCGTGCCCGCAGCGCGGACTCCATCTCGTCGCGCAGGCGACCGTCCGCCATCAGCGTGGCGAGCGGCTCGCCGATCGATTGCATATTGGCCGCCACATCAAGACGGTCATAGGCCAACACCGCGGCGCCCGCGCGCACCAGCGGCTTCGCGTTCGCTTCCTGATGAAGGTCGCGGTGATACGGATACGGAACGAACACGGTGGGAACATGGTTCGCCTCCGCTTCTGCCACGCTGTTGGCACCCGCGCGGCTCAATGCCAATTCCGCAGCGCCCCACGCCAGACCCATGTCATTGAGGAACGGAAGCACCAACGCCTTCACGCCCGCGCGCGCATAGGCGGCATCCAATTCCGCGGCCGACGGGGATCCCTTGGAACCTGCCAAGTGCAGCACCTGCCAGTGTGCCAGCAATTCCCGATGCTGCAACGCAAACGCCACCATGAATGAATTCAGACTGGAAGCGCCCTGCGAAGCACCGGTGACAAACAAACACGGCCGCACCGGATCGAGCCCCAACTGCCCCCGGCATTCCGCACGCCCAGCAGGTGCAATGGCTGATCGCCGCAGCGGCATCCCAACGATGGCCTCGGCAAACTTTGGCATATCCGGCGTCTCGCACGCGCTCACCACGCGCTGCGCACGACGCGCGACGACGCGGTTTGCTCGTCCCGGCGTGGCATCCAGATTCACAAGCGTGATGGGAATCCGCAGCGAACGCGCCGCTGCCGTCACCGGCGCGGTCACAAATCCCCCCAGACTGACCACGTGTTCCACTCCCTCCTCACGCAAGATGCGCTTGGCGGCGGAAAGCCCTTGTAGGTAGGCACGCGCAAACCGCCACAACCCACGGGGATTCAACGCCAAACCCTCCGCTGGAACTGGGCGAAAATCCACCCCCGCGTCACCAAGCATGTGCGCGTCAATGGCGCGCGTGGAGCACAGAAAGAGTGGGCGCACGCCGGGCGCCACATCACGCATACGTTCGGCAATGGCCAAGCCTGGACTGAGATGCCCGCCAGAACCTCCGCCCGCAAAGACCACGGTCCGCCGCGTGCTGGTCACGCCATCCCCGCGGCATTCGCTTTCGTCATCGCGCCAGCGCGTTCGGTAAACGGAGCCGCTTCACCTTCACCAGGTACCGGTACGCCCAACTCACGGCGGCGGCGATCAGCGGCGCGCTCCATCGCCACTAAGAGCCCCAACGACAGGCAGGTGAGAATCCACCCCGTGCCACCGCGCGACATCAGCGGAAGCGCGATCCCCTTGGTTGGAGCCAAACCCGTCACCACGCATACATTGATCAGCGCCTGCAGCCCAACGGTCAGAACAATTCCAAAGCCAAGCAGCTGCGAGAAGTTTGAGAGGAGCGGCGTCTCAACCGCAGAGGCAGCGGCGCTGGGAGCGGCAGCGGAGCCAGTATTCGCCGAACCCCCCGCGTCGCCCGACCGCATCACGCCGCGCGCGGTCGCAGTCACAATCGCCACGCCGCAGGCAATCAGTAGGAGATACAACGCAATCACCACCACCGAACCCGTCAGGCCCAATTCCTCGGCCACGATCGAATAGATGAAGTCGGTGGTGGCCTCCGGGAGATAGCCAAACTTGAGTTCACTGTTGCCCAGTCCCCGCCCGGCTAGGCCGCCGCCGGAAATGGCTTCCATGGACTGAATGATGTGATAGCCGATGCCCTGCGGATCTTTGTAGGGATTGAGAAAGGCTGCAATCCGGTTGACGCGGTACGGGCTTGTGACGATGAGCGCCACAAATGCCAACAACCCCACCGGGGCCAGTGCCGCCACAAATGCCCACCGAGTGCCGGCCGCCAAGAGCAGCGCCACGGAGACCACTTCAATCAGGACGGCAGTGCCCAAATCCTCCAGCGCAATCAGACCGCAAAGAACACTGACAGCGCCGAGCGGTATCGCAAAGCCCCACTTGAAACTCCGTAGGCGCGCGCGCTGCCGCACGGCGTACCAAGCCACAATGATGGGCACGCCCCACTTGGCGATCTCACTCGGCTGCAGGCCGATGGGACCAATACTGATCCACCGCCGGGCACCGTTCACTTCGCGGCCAATTCCCGGAACGTGCACCAAGGCGAGGCTGATGAAGATGGCTGCCGCCACCCAGGTGACGGGTGTGGTCCACCAGCGAGCACCGGTGGCACCGAGCCGATCCACGGGTACCAACGACCCAACGATGAGCGCCACGAACGCCCCCACTGCGAACCAGGTGTGCTTGCCAAGGAATATGCCGTCAGTGGTGGTGGGATGCGCCCCCGACAAACTCAGGCTGGCTGAATTGACCATGACCGTAGCCACAATCAGGAGACCGAGGACGGCGAGAATGAGTCCGTGGCTAGAGCGCAACATATGCACAACATCGGCCATTCGCCCCGCCCCGGATGCAAAAAGAACGTCGCCGTCCTTTCGGACGGCGACGTTTCGTTACCCGTATTGGGAGCCCCTTCCAGGGCTGTGAATCAGATCACTTGCATCAGGCGCGACGGCGACGCGAAGCGAAGCCAGCGAGTCCGAGCAGAGCGAGCGCACCAGGAGCTGGGATCGCGTTGAACGAGCCCGAACTCTGGGACTGTGAAACTGCGCCCGAAACGCCATCCTTGATGGAAGTGAAGGCACTGAAGTTGATGACGGCGTTGTTGCCGGCAACAACGAAGTGAGCAACCCAGATGCCGCGGGTGGCAGCAGCGCCGCCGGAGAGGTCCTGACGACCAATCATGCCCAGAAGGCTCTCGGTGACGTTGTCAACCGAGGTTGGGTCGCCGGTGTACCAACCAGCAAGGTTTGGAATGGTGGTGGCAAGCGCTGAACCTGGGGTTGCATTCCAGCTGGTGCCGGTGAAGTTCGGGTCGCCGTTGGTGTTCGCTGAGGCGTAGTACTCGCCACCGTACTGACCACCTGAGAAGGTGCCAGCGGTCATGAAGCTGTCATCCAAGGTGTTGCGGGTGGAGGTGAAACCGTTCGCGTCGGGCTTCCAGCTCTTGGTGGCCAAGCCAGCCTTCTGGACGAACACGGTGTCGCTGACGGTGTTGTAGACGTTGAGGAACTTGTCGCTCGCGTTCGAGACGCCTGCGAAGACGTCGACGACGGTGTTGCCACCGACGTTACGAACTGAACCAACGAAGCCGAGGAAACCTGCATCAGCGGATGCAACGATCGCGGAAGCCGCGGTAGCAACAAAGAGAACAGTCTTCATGGGGAAACCTTTATATGGCTGACAAAAGGGGGAAGGGGGAAATTGGTGCGCGAGGAGGGGAAACAACCCACGCACTGGGGAACGATTTGAGGTGCCTGGAGTCAGCCATGGCGCCAGGAACCTCACAGGAGACGATGCCACCGATGAGGTGAGGCGCAAGTAAGTGTCTCACCAATTTTGTCGAATCTTTGAGATTTGCTTAAAAAGCCCTGAAAAAACAGAGTTTTTCGCATTGTAAGGATTGCACAAGTATTGAACGGAAGCCTGAAAATACGATTGTTATTGGACAATTTGACCGTTTAACAACAATGCATGGGCTGATTCAAGCCGTACCACCCGTTGCTGCCCAAGCAAGGCGCGGGCACTGGCCTCCGAATCAGCGGCAACGGACACAATCAGATCACCCATGGTGCGGCCAGCCACCTGCCAAGTCACTGGCGCCGGCGCGGCAATGCTCTGCCCTTCCACCCGCAGCGCCACCGTTCCAGGCTCCGCGCGCGCCGCACTGCTCGCACGACCACGCACCGAATCAAACAACACTGGAACATCGCGACCGACCCACGAGGCATGCACGCGAGCACTGGTCTCCGTCTGAATGGCCAGCAGCGTGTTGTTGCGCCAACGCTTCACGTCATCGGGGACGTCATCAGTGAATCGATCAATCGCCACTGTGCCCGGTCGCGGCGAATACTTGAAGATGAAATTGTTTTTAAACGGCAGACGTCGAACCAGCGAGCAAGTGGCTTCAAAGTCCGCTTCGGTCTCGCCAGGGAATCCGACAATGAAATCGCCAGCGAGTGTGGCGTCCGGCAATATCGCAAACGTACGCGCCACAAACTCTTCGTATTCCGCAATCGTGTAGCCACGATTCATTCGTGCCAAGACTGCATCGCTTCCACTTTGGGCAGGTGCGTGCAAGTAGCGGCAGATACGCGGGGAGTCACGCATCACTTCCAACACATCAAGGCCGAAGTCGCGCGGATAGCTGGTCACGAATCGAATACGCGCCAGCGACGGAACTTCTTCATGGATCCGGCGCAGCAAATCCGCAAACGTGGTGGTCCGCGCCACTGGCGCAGCATCGCCGCGGAATGCGCGTAATCCAGGCCCAATTTGTGGGGCTTCGCGGCCAGCGACGGTCATCGCTGTTCCATGGGTGTATCGGTAGTGGTTGACGGTCTGCCCAAGCAGCGTGATCTCCACTGCACCCGCATCAGCAAGTTGGCGGCACTCCTCAACGATGTTGTCTGGGGGTCGATGCACTTCTGCGCCACGCGTGTAAGGGACCACGCAGTACGAGCAGAACTTGTTACAACCACGCGTGATGCGCACGTACGCGCTCCACGGTTGTTCGCGCGCGCCTGGATCAAACGCGCGCGAAAGGTCGAGCGACTCAAGGCCATCTTCGGCTGCACTCAGAGTGGCACTGCGCCGCGAACTGTTACCCGCAAGCGCCACTCCGCGACCACGCCCCGCACGCAGTGCACCAACATCAACATCGGTGAGTGCCTGCGCTTCAGCAATCTGCGCACGGCGAACGTTGTCAATGAGTTGCGGCAACTTGTCTAACTCTGCAGGACCGCAGAGAATGTCCACTTGTGGATGCCTGCGCATGAGGTCCACGCCATCGCGCTCGGCCATGCAGCCCAGCACTCCTAATATGACTTGCTCACCCGCACGCTTGCGCGCAGCGACCGCGCCAACGCGGCTCATGGCTTTCTGTTCAGCCAGTTCCCGCACCGAGCAGGTGTTGTAAAGAACCACCTGCGCCGCGGTGTCTTCTTCCACCATCTGGTAGCCGAGCGACGTCAATTGCCCACGAACAAGCTCGCTATCAAGCTCGTTCATCTGGCATCCGAAGGTCTCCAAATAGACACGCGTATGGGTTTCAGGGGGCACGAGCGCATTATGGCGCAAGTTTGCAAGTCCCTGATGTGTCTAGAAATAATAGCTTTGAATGGCTTGAAACGCCATATTCACCCGTTTGCGTCGGCTTGGTGCGGGCAAATTACCCCCCAGGACCAAGAAATCTGCCGAGTTGCGTTGTATGTTTCTTGACTCTTGGCGAGATGGCGTCATGGTGTTGGTGTCGGATGTGAGGTTTCAGGTAACCAGCAAAAGGGCTGGCTACCAATGAGAAGGGATCCACAACCGTGTTTTACCCCGTTCATACGGGACAAAGAGGGAAAAGGAAATGAAAACTTGTCTTATTGCTATCGTTGGAACCGCCTCAATCGTCGCTTCGGCTGACGCAGGCTTCCTTGGTTTTGTCGCCTCCGTCCGCACCGTTGGTGCGAACACCGTGATTGACATCTTCGCAGGTGTCGACAACGCGAGTGACAAGTTCCTCAACGTCTACAACGCAAACATCTCCACCACGCTCGCTGGCGGATTCGTCCAGAAGGCTGGCTTGGCCACCAAGACCTGGAAGCCCGACACCGCTGGTTTCACCTCCACCCGCAACACCAACGATGACAGCTTCATGACAGCTGGCACGTTCTCTGGTGGCGCATACGGTGGTGAGTTCTACGCCTCCAGCAACACCAACGCTGACCCGAACTTCACTGGCACCAGCTGGAGTGCAACCCCAGCTTCACCAGCCGCCACCACTGTTCCTGTCAACGCTGGCTGGTACACCGGCGACCCGACCTCCGTCGACAACCGCGCTGAGAGTCTTGCTGGCATGATTGGTCGCGTCAACACTGGTGCAACCGCTGCCTCCGGCAACACTCTTGGCAGCGCCGGAACCGCCAACGCCAACTTCGGCATCTGGTGCGGCCACATCGTGGTGGCAGGAAACGGCATCATGGCGACGAACGTCCTCTGGTCTGCTTCCATGTCCATCAAGGACGGTGTGACTGGCGCCACTGACCAGCGCATCAGCACTTTCGCTGCTATCCCAGCCCCGGGCGCACTTGCCCTCCTGGGAATCGCCGGCTTCGCTTCGCGTCGTCGTCGCGCCTGAATCTGATTCATTTCCAACGGGCTACGGCCCCTGGATCCTTCTTACTGCCGCCCCCGCATCACCGGGGGCGGTGGTTTTTTTCCTGGGCTCACCAATTTCTTGGCAAATGTGCCGTTGCTATTTGACACGCCTTCAAGACGCGGCATGCTGATCCCTGAACGATGACTCGGATTGGCTGGCGTGATGGCCACCAATCACTGAAACGAGTTCGTTCAACAACTCGAAACCCGCCTCAGGGCGGGAAAAGGATCCAGAAATGAAGACTGTTGCTACTATCGCTCTCGTTGGAACCGCTTCGCTCGTCGCTTCAGCTGATGCAGGTTTCCTCGGCTTTGTCGCCTCCGTCCGCACCGTTGGTGCGAACACCGTGATCGACGTCTTCGCAGGCGTCTCCAACGCGAGCGACAAGTTCCTCAACGTCTACAACACCGTCAGCAATGGCGTGTTCATTCAGAAGGCTGGCTTAGCCACCAAGACCTGGAAGCCTGACACCGCTGGTTTCACCTCCACCCGCAATACATTGGATGACAGCTTCATGACCGCTGGCACCTTCTCAGGTGGTCAGTACGGTGGCGAGTACTACGCCTCAAGCAACACCAACGGCGATCCGAACTTCACCGGCAGCAGCTGGAATGCAACCCCAGCTTCACCGGCCGCCACCACCATTCCAAACCTGGCTGGTTGGTACACCGGCGACCCAACCTCGGTTGACAATGTCTCCGAGAGCCTCCTGGGTCTGGTTAACCGCCAAGACCTCTCCGGCGGCGCTGCTGCCACCCGCGGCATCTGGTGCGCGCACTTTGTTGTTGCCACTGCTGGCGGCAACATCAACTTCAGCGCCTTCACGTCCATCAAGGACGGCGTAACGGGCGGAACGAGCCAGGCGCAGAGTTCCGGCACGTTCTTCGTGCCAGCTCCGGGCGCACTTGCACTCGTCAGCCTCGCTGGCTTCGCTTCGCGCCGTCGTCGCGCCTAAGTGATTGAATAGAAATCTCCGGATCAACGGAGGTCGGCCACGTCGGCCGACCTCCGAATCCGGTGTACGACACGAACTGTTTGTTGGAGATGCCAGTCGCCGCCCTGTGATGAGCGCGGGACATGGCCAGATACGTTCACCTCCGCCCACGTTTGGGCGGAATAACTCGAAACCCGCTCCAGGGCGGGAAAAGGATCCAGAAATGAAGACTGCTGCCGCTATCGCTATCGTTGGAACCGCCTCACTCGTCGCTTCGGCTGACGCAGGCTTCCTTGGTTTTGTCGCCTCCGTCCGCACCGTTGGTGCGAACACCGTGATTGACATCTTCGCAGGTGTTGAAAACGCCAGCGACAAGTTCCTCAACGTCTACAACGCGAACATCTCCACCTCGCTCGCTGGTGGTTTCGTCCAGAAGGCTGGCTTGGCTACCAAGACCTGGAAGCCTGACACCGCTGGTTTCACCTCCACCCGCAACACCAGTGATGACAGCTTCATGACAGCTGGCACGTTCTCTGGTGGCTCATACGGTGGTGAGTTCTACGCCTCAAGCAACACCAACGGCGACCCGAACTTCACCGGCAGCAGCTGGAACGCAACCCCCGCCTCACCAGCCGCCACCACTGTTCCTGCCAACGCTGGCTGGTACACCGGCGACCCAACCTCTGTCGACAACCGCGCTGAGAGTCTTGCTGGCATGATTGGTCGCGTCAACTCCGGTTCAACCGCTGCTTCAGGCAACACTGCTGGCAGCGTTGGAAGCGCCAACGCCAACTTCGGCATCTGGTGCGCCCACATCGTGGTGGCTGGAAACGGCACCATGGGAACCAACCTCCTCTGGTCGGCTTCCATTTCCATCAAGGACGGTGTTACTGGAGCTACTGACCAGCGCATCAGTTCCTTTGTCCCAGCCCCGGGCGCACTTGCCCTCGTGGGACTCGCCGGCTTCGCTTCGCGTCGTCGTCGCGCCTAATTGAATCCATCACACTCGGGGATCCACGGAGGTCGGCCACATCGGCCGACCTCCGCATCCGGGTGACTGAGGAAATGCGTCGGAACGCTGTCTTTCTGACATGATGGCTCCTTGCGAGACCGATCGCGCGCTGTGATGAGCGCGTGATCCGGACGACTATGTTCGCGTCCGCTTTCTCTGCAAGCCAACTCGAACCCCGTGCCTACCGGCGGGAAGAAAAGGATCCAGTGATGAAATCTGTTTCATTCGTCTTTGCTATTGCCAGTGCTGCCACGCTGGCACCGATCGCTGATGCCGGCTTCATGGGCTTTGTTGCCTTTAGCCGGACGTCGGGCGCCTACACGATGATTGACGTGTTCTGCGCCGTCTCCAACGCGAGCGACAAGTTCCTCAATGTCTACAACGCGGAGATCACCACCACCGTTGCTGGTGGCTTCTATCAGCGCGACACGGCTGACACGCGCGGCTGGCGCCCGGATGGCTCAGGCTCCACGTCAACGCGTGCGTCGATCGACAGCTTTATGACCGCCGGCTCGCTGCGGGTTGCGGGGTACCCAGGCGTGTACGCCGGTTCCACCACCTCGGCCGATCCAAACTTCACCTCCAGTGCGTGGACTGGCATCGGAATTGCCGCCAACGGCGTTCCGTCATTGGCGGGCTGGTACACGAACAATCCACCGTCCGAACAGAATGCGGCCGAGAGCCTGACTGGCTTGGCTGGTCGCCGCAACTCGGGCCCAACCGCGGGTGAAGGTTCCACGGGTCCAACAGTCGGTAGCCAAGGCGCCGCGTGGGGCATTTGGTGCTCGCACCTGGTGCTGAGCGGCACGCAGCAAGTGGTGTTTGGCGCGGCCGGCAATGTGCAATTCCATGCGTCCGCGTCTATTAAAGATGGCGTGACTGGGGTCACTACCCAGGGCGTCAGCACGATCCCTGCCCCGGGAGCGATCGCCATGCTTGCAGCCGCGGCTCGCCTTGGACGGCGCCGTCGCACTTCATCCACTACTGACAGGAGCTCCGTCATGAACACCAAGAACACGCTTCTCTGCGCCACACTCGGTACCGCCGCATTGGCAGCACCCGCCAGCGCGGGGTTCATGGGGTTTGTTGCCTCCGTGCGAGAAATCGGCGGGTTTCGAGTGGTGGACGTCTTTGCAGCCGTCTCCAACGCAAGTGACCGCTTCCTGAACGTGTACGACGCCACCATCTCCACCACGGTGGCGGGCGGCTTCTATCAAGGGTCATCCGAGTTGAACAAGGCATGGCGCCCAGACACCACCAACTGGACATCCACGCGTAACTCGATCGATAGTTTCATGACTGCTGGAGGCACCAACTATCTGCTTCCTGCAGGCGCGTACTCCAGTGAGACCACCGCTGGTGATCCAAACTTTACTGGTAGCTCATGGACACCAACTGCGATCAGTGCGCCTGCTAATACAGTTCCGGCGTTGGCAGGTTGGTACACCAATGATCCAACAGCCGACACCAATGCCACCGAGGGGCTTGCTGGCCTTCCGGGTCGAGTGAACGGCTCGGGCGCCTCGGGCGCGCAGTTTGGGATCTGGTGTTCGCACCTGGTGCTGCAATCAACGTCACCGGTCACGTTTGGAGCAAATGGAAACCTGAGCTACGGCGCGTTCGCATCCATCAAGGATGGTGTGACCGGCATTACCACGCAGGGTTTCAGCGTCATTCCAGCGCCAGGCGCCGTAGCGGTGTTGGGTCTCGCGGGAATTGCTGCATCGCGCCGCCGGCGCGCATGAGTGAACGACATCATCGTCCGCGAACCAACACGCCGTAACTCACGAGTGAGGTCTATCTGTCATGTCTATGCAGGCGTAATACAGAAATATCCGGATGCTTGCTTGACTGCGCATGACAGAGTTGTACTGTCACTGTGTCGAGGTGAGGATGGCTGCGGCTGGTAAAGGGCCAGTCGGCATTGAAAAGGGCTAGCACATCATCCCGGCATATGTTTCAAGCTCCTGCCACAGGCGGGAAAAGGATGTTTCTACAAATGAAGATCGCTCTCATTGGAGTCGTTGGTGCAGCTTCCATGGTTGTTGCTGCTGCTGCTGGTTTCCTTGGCTTTGTCGCCTCCGTCCGCACTGTTGGTGCAAACACGGTGATCGACATGTACGCAGGTGTTGACAACGCCAGCGACAAGTTCTTGAACGTCTACAACGCGAACATCTCCACCACGCTCGCTGGTGGGTTCGTACAGAAGGCTGGCTTGGCCACCAAGACCTGGAAGCCGGACACCGCTGGTTTCACCTCCACACGCAACACCAGCGATGACAGCTTCTTTACGGCTGGCACGTTCTCTGGTGGCGCATACGGTGGCGAGTACTACGCCTCAAGCAACACCAACGGCGACCCGAACTTCACCGGCACCAGTTGGAACGCAACCCCAGCTTCACCGGCCGCCACCACTGTTCCTGCCAACGCTGGCTGGTACACCGGCGACCCAACCTCGGTCGACAACCGCGCTGAGAGTCTCGCTGGCATGATTGGTCGCGTCAACACTGGTGCAACCGCTGCTGTCGGCAACACTGCTGGCAGCCTGGGAACCGCCAACGCCAACTTCGGCATCTGGTGCGGCCACATCGTGGTGGCAGGAACCGGCACCATGGCGACGAACGTCCTCTGGTCTGCTTCCGTGTCCATCAAGGACGGTGTGACTGGCGTCACTGACCAGCGCATCAGCACCTTCGCTGCTGTCCCAGCCCCGGGTGCACTTGCCCTCCTGGGAATCGCCGGCTTCGCTTCGCGTCGTCGTCGCGACTGAAGTACTCACCTGCCGGAGCGCATGGGCTCCGTGAATATGCAACCACGTCCCCGACCCCACATCACGTGGGGTCGGGGACTTTCTTTGCCGGCGGCTGCACGGCACCAAAGGCCTGAAACACTCCCCAGAATCGGGGCAAAGGAGCGTTGTTATAGGACTTAATTGAATTGGCAAAACCTTCGCCATAAATCACAACCTGCCCAAACCTTCAGACATCACACTTTCCCGGTCAGTATTCCGGGCTACTCTTGAACTGGACCAACGCGACGAGCGTTGTTTGTCCAACGGATCCTGTTACACGCGGGCACTCGCCCAACCGTGGTTGTTGCCAAAGCCCCAGACTTTACGAATACAAAGATCAAGGAACTTTCACACATGAACGCACGCATACTCATCGGAACATTGGCTGCTGCAGGTCTCGCCCTCGGAGTTGGGCAAATGACCGCTACGGCTGTGCCGGGCGATGGTGGGACCAGTGACTCGCAAGCCGGACCAGATGTCACGGTTGGTGCCATCCCGGACGTGTCGAAGTACGGCGCAGCCACCGTCAACGGTGTAAGCATCATGGCGTACGCCTTTGGTTCCACTAGTTGCAACATTGGCACACAGCAACTTGCTTGGTACGCCAACACAGCCAACCACCCAGTGATCCCCCAGAATGCATACCGCGTCAAGAACGGGCGTATCGAACAAATCGGGATGAGTTGGATGAAGTACGGCTTCTGCGCATTGCAGCAATCGCTGTGTGGACCGTGTACCTCCGCTGGCAGTGGCTGCCCGAGCCTCTTGGGTATCGGTTGCAGCGATCCGTATACCTCGGGCCTGAATGGGACACAGAGTGACCTGGGGCCGCGCTCAAAGGTAAATCCCTCTACAGGCGTATTTCCAGCCGACACGGCCGCAGAAACAAGCACTTGGCCGTCGATTCCGACTGGTCAGGGCGCAATCGGCCGCCGTGTGCAGATCAACGCCAATGACCTGAATCCCGCGCAGAACACTGGCGCCGTCTATATGGCCGAATGCCAATACGTGCACCCACAGGATGCTGCCAACAATAACGACAACAACAACGCCAGCTACCGATTGTTTACGGTCGGCACGCTCACCAACGGGGCGTACACGCTCGCTCTCTCAGGGTCAACATTCCAGCAGAAGCCCGCCATCTTTCACTGGGGGACAGTGGTTCCGAGCGTTGCTTACTCCGTGGTTGACATGACCGACGGCCGCTTCGTCGTTGGCTACAACGTCACCCCGAACACCAACGGCACGTACCACTACGAGTATGCGATCTACAACATGAACTCGGATTCTGCCGCAAGCGGTTTCTCGATTCCGATTCCAGACGCAGTGACGGTGACCAACGCAACGTTTAAGGACATTGCATATCACTCCGGCGAGCCATATGACGGCACGGACTGGACCATTTCCAATAGCGGTGGTCAGTTGCGCTGGCAGTGCACGCAGACCTTTGCGCAGAATGCCAATGCCAACGCATTGCGATTCGGCACCCTCTACAACTTTGCGTTTGACGCAAACAGCCCAGGAGTGATTGGCAACACTGCCCTGGGCGTGTTCAAGACCGGTGCAAGCATTGTTGTTAGCGGATTGGTTCCTGCAAATCCTTGCCGCGTTGGCGACTTGGACTGCAACGGGATCATCAACGGTGCTGATCTGGGAACGCTGCTTTCCAACTGGGGCCCATGCCCTGGTGGCATCCCTGGATGCGTCGGCGACCTCAACAACAACGGTATCGTTGACGGCGGCGACCTGGGATCGATGCTTTCCAACTGGGGTTAATGCCTCATAGTGACTGAGACCATCCGCCGCCCGGCATTGTGCCGGGCGGCGGCTTTCAAAAGACTTGGACAAGGAACTGTCAATGAAGATTCGAACACTGATTGGGACGCTCGCTACCGCCGGTATCGCCCTTGGAGTTGGGCAGATGACCGCAACGGCAGTGCCGGGCGACGGTGGAACAAGTGACTCGCAAGCCGGACCGGACGTCATTGTTGGCGGTATGCCGGACGTGTCAAAGTACGGCGGAGCCGTCGTCAACGGCGTAAGCATCATGGCGTACGCGTTTGGTTCCACCAGTTGCAACATCGGCACTCAGCAACTCGATTGGTACAGCGGAACCAGCAATCATCCGATCATCCCGCAGAATGCCTACCGCATCAAGAATGGTCGCATTGAGCAAATTGGACTCAGTTGGATGAAACACGGCTTCTGCGCATTGCAGCAAACGCTGTGCGGATCGTGTGTTCCCGCTGGCAGTGGCTGCCCGAGCCTCTTGGGTATCGGTTGCAGCGACCCGTATACCTCGGGCTTGAACGGATCACAGACTGACCTTGGTCCGCGCTTTGAGGCCAACCCATCCACCGGCTACTTCCCCGCCACTGGATCAACCACATGGCCGTCAATTCCGAGTGGTCAAAGCGCGATCGCCCGCCGTGTGCAGATCAAGGCCGCGGACCTTGATCCGGCGCAGAATGCTGGCGCCGTCTACGTGGCCGAGTGCCAATACGTGCACCCACAGGATGCCGCCAACAATAACGACAACAACAACGCCAGCTACCGATTGTTTACGGTGGGAGCGCTCTCCGGTGGGGCGTACACGCTCTCGCTCACTGGCTCGACGTTCCAACAGAAGGCCGCCATCTATGCCTGGTCGGTGGTCTCACCAACGGTGAGTTACGCGGTGGCTGATGCGCCCGATGGTCGGTACATCGTTGCAAGCAATGTCACCACCAACACGGATGGTTCGTACCACTACGAATACGCCATCTTTAACTACAACTCCGACAGCGCTGGACGTAGTTTCTCCATGCCGATTCCAGTCGGCGTCACGGTGAGCAACATGTCGTTCAAGGACATCGCCTATCACTCTGGCGAGCCGTACAACAGTACCGACTGGACCATGACCATGGCAGGCGGCATGATGAAGTGGGAGTGCACTGAGACTTTCGCGCAGAACGCCAACGCCAACGCACTCCGGTGGAGCACGCTCTACAACTTCTCGTTTGATTCAAACGGGATACCAGGAAACGGCAACGCAACAATCGGGCTCTTTAAGACGGGTGGCTCGTTAGGCGTTGCAACACAGGTGCCGGTGAATCCATGCAGATTCGGCGATCTGGACTGCAACGGAGTGGTGAATGGCGGCGACTTGGGGCTCCTCCTTGCAAATTGGGGTCTGTGCCCCAACGGCACGGCTGGATGCTTCGCTGACTTGGATCGCAACGGCGTGGTGAACGGCGCTGATATGGGCTTCCTGATGGGGAACTGGGGCTGATTGAAGTGAGCGCCGGCATGACTCCGGCGAGTGAATACAGAAACCAATACGCCGCCCGGCCATGTGCCGGGCGGCGTTGTTGATTTCGGCTTACAGTTGTCACCCCGATGGCAGATCCCGCACCCAACGCCCCCGATCGCCCGCGCCTGGAACCCATGGCACTGGCCGCGTTCTTGGTGGCGCTGGTGCTTGGTTGGTGCCCACTCACCGGGCTTGGGGCGATTGTGTTGGCCGCCATTGCGCTCCGGCGCATTCGGCGTCCGGGCGTAGCGCGCACGGGAAACGGGCTGGCGATTGCGGCCATGGTGATTGCCACCGGAATTCTGTTCACCGAAGGCTGGTTGCTCGGCGAATTGCAAACGGAAGTGCAAGAGTCGATGGAAACGCAAGCGGTGGATTCCATTGAAGCGAGCCTGACCGTACTGCCCGCCGTAGCGGCGGAGTGGGACGAGCGAAGTACCCCACCCGAGGAGAATGAACGCGCGCAGTTTGCGCGGCAGATCGCATCGCAAGCCGGAGCAGTCCGGCAAGTCACCGTGACGCGGCGCAGTGTGGAAGGATTGACCGACCCTACTATTTCCACGGCGTTCAATGCCAGTTGTGAGCGCGGTACGGTGTTTGGTAACGCCACGTTTGCAACGGTTCCGGCAACCTTGCCGCCAAAGTTAGTGCTTCGATCCATTGAAGTGGAATTTGCGGGCGTACGCGCGCAGCTGCCTGCCGTGGATGCTGGACCCACCACCCCACCAACGATTGCGCCTACTGCACCGCTACCGGCTCCGAGCACACCATGAATACCGACGGGATTCCTTCAACATCATTACCCTCGCAACTCCCGGATTCGGAAACACGCGCCGATGGTCCGGTGCGTTGGAGCCGATTGGCGATGGCATCGATCGTGCTTTCGGTACTTCCGATCGGAAGCATCTTGGCGCCGCTCCTGGGAATTGTTGCGCTGTTTCGATTCCGTGGTCGTCCGAACCTTCTGGGACGCGGGCTGGCGTGGGGTGGCATCGTCCTCGGGTTGATTGCTAGTTCCATCATGGTGGCGTCGGCGTATGGGATCTATCGATCATTTATGGATCTGACCGCTCGTCCCAGTACTGCGCTGCAAGCGGCGTGGACGGGTGATGCAGAACAGTTCCGGCTGCAGATGGCTGGTCCAGGGAAAGATGCCACCACCGCCACCATCAACGCGTGGATTGCGCCGCTTCGGGAACGATTCGGCACGCTCGACGCTGTGGAACTTGCCCCGAGCACCCCCGCAGTCGCTGGGACCACCCAACCCGTAGCGCGTACGGAACGAGAAATGCGCGCCCTGTATGTCGCGGTGTTCCGCAAGGATTCCGGGCTTACCCGCCTGCCGCTGGAAGTGACGTTTGAGCGCCCCGTGGGGGTGGACGCCGTTACCGCCATCTTGGTGCGCCGATTCGGCTTCGACCTCCCCGACGGAACGCGTATCGTGTTCCCTGACGATGAACTCACCGACCCCGAGCAGCCAGCCGCAGACCCCCGCCCCTGACCAAGAGGTGGTCATCGAAGTTGACGACCTGCTTATGCAGTTCGGCAGCCAGACCGTACTCACCGGGCTTGACCTGAAAGTTCGGCGCGGCGAGACGCTGGTCATCATGGGCGGTTCCGGATGTGGCAAGAGCACCCTGCTGCGCTTAATGATTGGAGCAATCGCTCCGACGCGCGGCAAGATCCGACTGTTCGGTGAAGACATTGCGGTTGCAAGCGAAGCAAACCTCGACGCCCTGCGCAAGCGGTTTGGCATTCTGTTTCAGAGCGCGGCGCTCTATCAGTCGATGTCCATTGCGGAGAATGTGGCGCTACCGATGCGCGAGTTGACGGACCTTCCGGGCGATCTCATTGATCTGCAGGTCAAGATGAAACTGGAAGCTGTTGGACTGCGCGAGCATGCTGACAAGTTCCCCGCACAGATTTCTGGTGGCATGAAGAAGCGCGCTGGCCTGGCGCGCGCGCTCGCACTTGATCCGGAAATCATTTTCTATGACGAACCAAGTGCCGGTCTCGATCCGGTGACGAGCGCGGAAATTGACCAATTGATTCTGACGCTCACTAAGAAACTTGGCGTGACCAGCGTGGTGGTGACGCACGAAATGGATAGTGCCTTCACCATTGCTGACCGCATGGTGATGCTTGATAAGGGACGTTGCCTGAAGATTGCGCCGCGCGCTGATTACGAGCGCATTCGCAGCGTCAGTAAGGATGAGGCCGCAGTCATGCCAGAGGATGACCGGATTGTTCGGCAATTCGTTCGCGGCGATGCGTTTGGGCCGATCACCGATCGGCGCACGCTCACCAGTTATTCCGATGATTTGATGGGATTGCTTGGGCACATGCCCGCATCGCCGTCAATCACGCCTTCGCGTTGATGTACGCGGCACGCCACGGAACCGGCGCGCCATTGATGCACGGATGCAGACTATGAAGCCCTTTCCGAAATCACTCAGCGGCAGCCGCGTCACCGTCATGGGGCTCGGGCAGTTTGGCGGTGGACTGGGAGTCACCCGTTGGCTCGTGGAGCGCGGTGCACGCGTACTACTCACTGACCGTGATCCCGCCGAGAAGTTGGCACGGCCATTAGCCGCATTGGAATCAGCAATTGCCAATGGGTCCGTGACACTGCGGCTTGGCGGTCATGACGAGGCGGACTTTGTGAACGCCGACCTGGTGATTGCCAATCCGGCCGTACCGACGCCATGGACCAACGTGTACCTCAGCGCGGCGCGCGCGGCGGGCACGCCAGTGACCACGGAAATCAGGCTGGCGGTGGACACGCTCAACCGCGATCGCACCGTTGCGGTGACTGGAAGTGCGGGCAAAAGCAGCACCGCCAGCATGTTGGCCCTCATTCTGAACGATGAAGGGCGTGCCGCACAACTTGCGGGAAACATTGGTGGATCGATCTTGAGTTCGCCGCGCGTTGCTGGCGAGTGGACAGTGCTTGAACTCTCCAGCGCCATGTTGTGGTGGCTCACCGATGGCGCCGCATGGGCGGGGCTGGAACCGTGGGCGGCGCGCGTTGCAGCGCTCACCAACTTGGCTCCAAATCATGTGGACTGGCACGGTTCGTTTGAACACTATGTCACCAGCAAGTCAGGAATCCGGCGCGGCCAACGAGCGGGCGACGTGTTTGTGTCGCTCTTTACGGAAGAGCAGCCGGCCGCAGCCACGGACGTGGCGCACGCAACCGGCGGCGCGTGGTGGGAAGGCGCGGCGGTGCCGACCGCGGCAGAGTGTGCGGCACTGCTGGAGTCCATTGATCTGCCATACGTGCCCGGCGAGCACCAGCGCCGGAATGCCCGGCTCGCGGTGCTCGCAGCGGAGGCAGCGATCCGCTCGGAGGGTCAAGCGCCCAACCGCGCACGGCTGGTGGCGAAACTTGCCGAATTCCGCCCACTGCCGCATCGGTTGGAACTGGTGGGAACGCACGGGGGAATGCGCTGCTTCAATGATTCCAAGAGCACCACCCCGGATGCCACGCTCTTGGCGATTACTTCGTTTCCTGATCCGCGGCGCATTCACCTGATCGCTGGTGGCTACGACAAAAAGGTTGATCTGTCCGCGATCCGCGACTTGGCTCCGCAACTTGCTGGCCTCTACGCGATTGGGGCAACTGCGCCGCAACTGGCGCCTGCTCCGCCGGCGGTCGATTGCGGAACATTGGAACAGGCGGTGCGCGCGGCCGCCGCGCGGGCACAACCCGGCGATGTGTTGCTCCTTTCGCCCGCCTGCGCAAGTTGGGGTCAATTCACCAACTATGAGCACCGGGGCGATTCCTTCGCGGCATTGGTGAAGTCTCTGTAGGATTGCCGACAAAATGGCTATGAACGCTGCTACCGATCGACCCTTTCCGCGCCGCATGGCGGTTGCCGCACTTTTGACCTCTTCGGTCATCATGGCGAGTGCCGTCGTGACGGGCTGCTACAGCACCTCGGGTGGCTTCATGCCGCACACCGATGGTGGCTTCACCTATGAGTCGACGCAGTTACTGCCGACCACGGTGATGGTGCTTAACTCCTGCGACCGCTCGCCGACCCATCCCAACGGCACGCCGTTCTTCATTATGGAGATCCCGCCGGGCAAGCAGTTGACCTTCAACTTTGAAGCTGACGGTGGTGACGATCCAGTCAACCGCCCGGCACGCATGATGTACTCGCTCTGGAAGAAGGGGACGCAAACCGGCACCCTGGAGAACATCCTCAGTTGCCCAAGCGCCGCGTGCCGCAAGATTGTTGTCAGCTACCGCCCTGCCCCTGAGCAGGCGCGAGCAGACGAGTCCTACCGCATGCAAACTGGTAGCGATGCGCCCGGACCAGTTGCACAGCCGCGTGCGCCTCGCACCGACCGCCAGTCATCGGATACCTGATTGATGGCTGCCGAATATCGCATCGGTCACGGATATGACCTGCACCGGCTGGAACCATGCGCGCCGCATGGCACTGGTCGTCCGTTCGTACTGGGTGGAGTGAGTTTCGAACATGATCGCGGGCCAGTGGCGCATTCCGATGGCGACGTGTTGATGCACGCGGTCACCGACGCCATCCTGGGTGCGATCGGTGCTCCTGATATTGGGCAATTGTTTCCAGATACCGCGCCTGAGAATGATGGACGACCAAGCCGAATATTCCTTGAAGAGGCCGTGCGCCGCATGCATGCCGCCGGTTGGAATATTGGAAATATGGACATGACGGTGATTTGCGAGCGCCCCAAATTGGGCGGGCGCAAGCAGGAAGTGCTGGCCCATCTGTCCCACATCTTGGGGGTGCCCGCCGCCGACCTCAACCTGAAGGGCAAGACGCACGAACGCGTGGACGCCGTGGGCGAAGGGCGTGCCATCGAGGCGCATGTAGTGGTGCTGTTGGTTCACAAGAAGTGATGGCGGAACCGCGGTGAAGGCGACGGGGATCGAAAGATCGCCATACGATCACCTTCCTTATGCGCGCGATCATCACAGGCCAAATCGGTGTCGACAAGAAGCCCTACCTTGAGTCCTTAGTGGACGCGGCGGGACGGCGCCACAAGAAGGTGGAGCTGTTCAATGTTGGCAACATGATGTATGCGGAAGCGCCTGACGTGCGCCCGGGGCGCATCTTGGATTTGCCGTGGTCGCGTTTGGCAAACCTGCGCCGCGCGGTGCTCAAGGATGTGATTGCCGCAACATCGCCAGCATCTGCGCATCCCAACCTGATCATCAATACGCACGCCACCTTCCGGTGGCGACATGGTCTCTTCAGTGCCTTTGACTTTGACCAATTGCAGATGCTGAAGCCAGACATGTTCATCTGCTTGGTGGACAATATTGAAGTGGTCCACTACCGACTCCACCAAGAGCATGACATTGACGCCACGCTGAAGGATTGCATGGTGTGGCGTGAAGAAGAAATCTTGGCCACTGAATTGATGGCGCAGGCGCTTGGATGCGGACAGAATTTCTACATCTTGAGCCGTGGTCGCCAACGCGACACCGTGGAAACTGCGCTGCGGCTGATTACTCGGCCGGAGATGAAGAAGGTGTATCCAAGCTTCCCAATGAGCCATGTCATGGACATGCCGGATGTGCTTGCAGAAATCGACCACTTCCGCGACGCACTTGCCAAGCACTTTGTTACCTTTGATCCGGGTGATGTGGATGAGAAGCTGTTGCTTGATCGCGCGATCGAAGCAGCGCGCACCGGCAAGGATTTCATTGATGTTGAAGCGCATAGTTTCGGCGGACGCGCCGGCGGACCCGCCATGCGCGTGCCGGTGCGCGAGATCCTTGATATCGCTGGTGATATTGACGGGCAGATCTACATGCGTGACTTTAAATTGATCGACCAGGCGGACATGATCGTTAGTTTGGTGCCGGAGCTTCCGAACGGACAGCCGGGCCTTTCGAGCGGCGTGGAGCGGGAGTTGCAACACGCTTTCGAGCACACCAAAGATGTCTACGTGGTGTGGAAGCCGAAGAAGAATCCAAGTCCGTTCATTACTGAAACGGCCACCAAGATCTTCCGAACCGTGGACGAGGCGCTCGCCCACTTTGAGGCGAAGGGCATGTTTGCGCCGACGGACTTGTTCGGGCATTGACGGTTGGGGGAGCGCGGGCGGGGTCAGCCGTGGCGAATAGTGAGAATGGTGCGTCCCGAAACCCGTGCGTCGGGCAAACGCGAAGGCAATTGCCGGCGTGTCCCCCATGATTTGGCGCCCCGTTCGGGCGATTTCGCTTCCGATTCCGCGTAGCCGGGCTACTCTTTCACTTGCGCCTGATAAGCCCCGCTGCCATCCACCTTGGAGCCTGCACTTGAGACTCTCGATCCGAACGATCGCCGGAACCGTCCTAACTGCCGCAGTGTTGGCGATGCCAGCGGCTGCGCAAGTTTCCACGCGCGCTGGGATCGGTGCAATTCCGTACAACGACGGTCCGGGTGTGCTGGGCGTGACCTTCCGCACCTGGGCACCCAATGCAACCGCAGTGGCGGTTGGAGGCATCTTCAACAACTGGAGTGCAACATCCCATCCGTTGTCGAGCGAGGGCAATGGATGGTGGTCGCGCGATGTGGCGCTGATTCAAGCGGGCGCGCAATACAAGTTTGCCATTACACGCGGTGCCACCACACAGTGGAAGAATGACGCGCGCGCACGGAGGCTCACGAACTCGGTTGGTACCTCGGTGGTTTACAACCCCAATGGGTACGCGTGGCAGTCGAATAATTTCCAGATGCCCGCATGGACCAACGTCGTGGCGTATGAAATGCACATCGGCACATTTCATGTGCCGACTGGTGCTGCGCTTCCCGGCACATTCGCAACGGCGACCGCCAAGCTTGACCATCTGCAGGCACTCGGCGTCAACGTGCTGGAACTGATGCCAACCAATGAATTTGCGGGCGACATCAGTTGGGGCTACAACCCAGCGCACCCCTTCAGCGTGGAGAGTTCCTACGGCGGACCGGATGCACTGAAGGCCTTTGTTGATGCGGCGCACCAGCGCGGGATTGCCGTCATGGGCGATGTGGTCTACAACCACTTCGGACCGCAGGACATGGACCTTTGGAAGTATGACGGATGGAGTACCAGTAGCACCACTGGCGGCATCTTCTTCTACGAAGACGCCAATGCCAGTACGCCATGGGGAGCACGCCCCAACTACGGCAGAGGCGAAGTACGCACGTACATCAAGGAAAATACGATGATGTGGCTCGACGAGTTTCGGCTCGACGGGCTGCGCTTTGATGGCACCAAGTTCATGCGTCTGCGCGATTATGCCGGACCGGAAATTCCAGATGGTTGGAGCATGCTGCAGTGGTGCAACGAGTCCGCTGACGCGCAGTTTCCTGGCAAGCTCATGGTGGCTGAAGATCTGGGCGACAACGCGTGGATCACCAAGACCACCGGCGCTGGCGGCGCTGGCTTTGACTCACAATGGGACGGCTCGTTTGCATTCCCAGTGCGGTCGGCGCTTGAGGCAGCCAGCGATTCATCGCGCGACATGTTTGCCGTTCGGGATGCAATCAACAAGAACTTCAACGGCTCGATGCAACAGCGCGTCATCTACACCGAGAACCATGACGAAGTGGCCAACGGTCGCACCCGTGTTCCAGAGTCGATCTGGCCGGGAAATGCTGGTAGTTGGTACAGCCGCAAGCGTTCCACGCTTGGGGCAGCGTTGGTGATGACTGCTCCGGGCATTCCGATGATCTTCCAGGGGCAAGAGTTCTTGGAGGACGGTTACTTTGCTGCCGAGGACCGGCTGGATTGGAATAAGGCGACCACCTACAGCAAGGTCACCGACCTGTACCGCAGTTTGATTCGGCTACGACGCAATCTGGACGGCACCAGCCGCGGATTGAGCGGGGCATCGACCAACGTCTTCCATGTGAACAACAATGCCAAGGTGCTGGGCTTCCATCGGTGGCAGAACGGTGGTGCGGGTGATGACGTGGTGGTGCTCACCAACTTCAGCAATGTTTCCTACCCCAACTACCGCGTTGGCCTGCCCCGCGGCGGACTGTGGCGGGTGCGTTTCAACAGCGATTCCACCGCCTATTCGGCCGATTACGGGAACTACGCTGCGACCGATGTCACCGCCGACAACTCCGGCTACGACGGCCTGCCGTTCAGTGGGAACTTCCGATTTGGCCCGTACACCTCGGTGATCTTTAGTCAGTCAGCGCTGAGCCCGTTTGACCTGAATGGCGACTGGCTGGTCGGCGGGGCCGACTTGGGCGTGCTTTTGGCGCAATGGGGCGGGCCGGGAACGGCCGACTTCGATAGCGACGGGATCGTGGGTGGTTCCGACATCGGGAGAATGCTTGCTGCTTGGGGAATAGTCCAATAACAATCAGTGATGATTTAATACTGATGCTTGCATCCGCATGAAATTGGGTTACTTTGTGAAGGTTCGGTGTTTGAGGTTTGGAACAAGGGCGATCGCGGCGTGCCGCGGCTTCTGTCCGTTTCTGACTTCCATCGGAGCCTCTCAGTCATGAAGAATTTGATCACTACTGCAAGCGTCTTGCTCATTGCATCGGCAGCTCACGCCGGTGTTACCGGTTCGTACACCGACGCAACCTTTGACCTCTTCGACAACGGACTCGACAACCTCGACATCACCGGCGTCGGCGTCTCCGACGATGGCACGAACGTCACCTTTGCCGTGACCACGCGCGGCTTCCAGAACTGGACCAAGTACATGATCGCTATCGATAGCGATCCGACCGGTGGCACCGGCACCAATGCATGGAGCCGCCCTTGGGATTTGAACGGCGCACAGATCGAGCACTTCATCGGTTCTTGGGTTGATGCGCCGTCGAACAACGTTCAGAACGTCACCTTCCGCAACGGTGCCTGGGACTGGGGGAACTACGAGACCCTCTCGAACAGCGTCTCTGGCAACACGGTGTTCTTCACGGCTTCGCTGGCTTCACTCGGACTCTCGGCGGGTCAGACTTTCTCGTTTGACGTTGGCACCTCCGGTGGCGGCAACGACCCAGCGGTCGATCTGCTGAGCCGCTCCGACGCAGCAACCACTGGTTGGGGTTCGCCCTCCCTCTCGGGTGCGTTCCGCACTTACACCGTCACTCCCACCCCGGGTGCGATTGCGCTCTTGGGACTCGCCGGCATCGCTGGATCGCGACGTCGCACGAAGTGATGAGACATTGACCGGTTGCGACGTGATCGCGACAGGCACAAACAAACGCGGCGGGCG
>CAMDUB010000017.1 GCA_945878575.1 Phycisphaera mikurensis NBRC 102666
GAAGGTTTCTGTGGCCACCGTTGAACCCGAGGCTACGACGTCTTGCTGCCAGAACGAAAAGCTGGAGTAGGTGGCGATGGCCGCCGAAGCGCCCGAGGCGAGCATGGCGCTCGCGGAGCAGGCGCTGATGGTTAAGAGGGTGAGTGAATTCTTTTTCAACGTGAGTTCCTTGCTGTCCTTGCGGTATTCATCTGCGCTGGCGACAGCCAGCGCATCCTCACGACAACCCACCCGGAGTTGCCGTGTCATAACGAACGTATTGGGATGGCCCGCAGGAATCGCCTGCGGGCCAAATCAACATGCTCTGTAAGCAAGAACGTAAAGCAGGGGCGTCACCCATCATGAACATTGCGAACAATTCAGATGTTTGTATATTTCCCACGGCAGGGCGCGCTTAAGAAAAAGAATTCGCCGCGCTAAGTGATATCTGACAAGCATTTACGCCGGTTCGGCCTGGCGTAGCCCGTTTACCCGTGATGTCACTCAGTACCCCACGGCCTGCCCGTCGCGTCGTGGGTCGCTGGCGGCGACGTAGGCGTCGGTGCCGCGCCAAGCCATCTGGGCGCCGCCGAAGAAGGTGGTGGCCGCTGAGTCAATGCTGACGCGGTGGCCGCGTGCGGCCAGTTCAGTGACGGTGGACTCGGGGAAACCAGGTTCGAGCATCACTGTGCCGTCATCCATGACCTGCCAACGCGGGGCGTCGATGGCGCTCTGTGGGTTCAAGCCTTGATCCACCATCCGCACCACCACTTGCAGATGGCCCTGTGGTTGCATGGGACCGCCCATCACGCCGAACGCCGCAAGCGGCTGACCCGCGCGGGTGAGGAATCCAGGAATGATGGTGTGGTACGGGCGCTTAGCTGGGGCGTACTCGTTGGGATGCCCGCGCTCAAGCGTGAATCCAGCGCCGCGATTTTGCATGGCAATGCCAGTACCAGGAATCACAATGCCAGAGCCGAAGCCCTCGTAGTTCGATTGAATCCAACTCACCATTCGACCCTGCGCATCGGCGGTGCAGAGATAGACGGTGCTTGACTTGGGCAGCGCACTGGCAGTCCATGTGCCAGCGCGTTCCATGCGAATGCTTGCTGCGCGCGCCTGCAGATGTGCGGGCTGAAGGAGCTGCTCCGCTTCACCAGTGCCACGATCCGGGTCTGCCACGTAGCGCCTGACATCCACGAACGCCGCGCGTATCGCTTCGATTTGTGCGTGCAGCGAATCAGCGCTGTCCGCCGGGAACTTGCCCATCTCGAAATGTTGCAGAATTCCAAGGGCCACCAGCGCGGCCAGCCCCTGGCCGTTCGGCGGGATCTCGTGCAGCGTGACGCCGCGGTAATCGATCGACCAGGGCGTTACCCATGCGGGCGCGTGCTCCGCGAGGTCCGCGGCACGCATCGCGCCGCCTTCAGCGCGTGCAGCAGCATCCATTCGCTCGGCCAGCACGCCGCGATAGAAACTCTCGCCGCTCGTGCGCGCGATTTCGGTGAGCGTGGCGGCGTGGTCTGGAAGTCGCACCACTTCGCCCGCCGCCGGTGCGTGGCCGTTCGGCGCGAACGTGGCCATCCATGCAGGGAAGTCGCGGTAACGGACAGCGGCGCGCTGCCAACCCGCAGCGGTCATTGGACTCACCGGGAATCCATCGCGCGCATAGCGGATCGCGGGCGCAAGCAAACGCTCGAAGGGCAGGGTGCCATGACGGGCATGCAGTGCCATCCATCCGGAGACGCACCCCGGCACAGTGACGGCGTTCCATCCGAGGTGCGGCATCTCTGTGTCATGATCGAACGCACTGCGCGCAAGTCCGGCCGGCGATCTTCCACTGGCGTTCAGTCCGTGCAACGCGCCGTCCCAGATGATTCCGAATGCATCGCTGCCGAGTCCGTTGGCAGTGGGCTCAACAACGGTGAGTGTGGCCGCGGTGCAGATCGCCGCGTCGACGGCGTTCCCGCCCTCGATCAGCACCTGTAGTCCGGCCTGTGCGGCGAGCGGTTGGCCAGTGGCAACCACTTGGTGTGCGATTGTTGGCATCCGCTGCGATCGATAGGGGAAATCCCAGCGCATCTGGGCAGGTTATCGCGCGGTTTTATACGCCGGGAGACATTGTTTCACATGAATTTGTGAACAGGGCTCACCTGGGGACCTCAATCGCCGACAATATCGCTGCGCGATGGGTGGTGAGTCGCACGGAACGAAAAGGGAACGAAGTCGCGAAGCCGCGCAATTTGGGAACGGGTCCACCATGCACCACTCATCATCCACCATCATCCGTGCCGGCAGCCTCGACCGCGTGCAGCCCAAGTCCCGCAGCACGGCCGACCGCCGCGCAGACTCGCGGGTGGTTCGTCACGCGCTCGGTCGACTGCGTTCGGTGCCACTTGCAGGCGTGATTGCCCCAGGCGCGCGCATTGACGCCCCGTTCATCTGCGGCTGACCGCCGATACGATGACGCTGTGACAGTTCCCACGGCACAGCCAGTATCAAAGACCAAGACGCTCGTCCTACTTGTCGACGATCAGGTAATGATCGGAGAAGCGGTGCGCCGACTCTTGGCCCCGTTCACTGACATCGAATTTACCGCCACCCAGGATGCCGAGACCGGCTACTCCTTGGCGTTGAGCCGACGCCCAGACGTCATCCTGCAAGACTTGATGATGCCGGGCGTTGACGGCATGGAGCAGATCGTCCGCATCCGTGCGAACCCGGATCTTGCTGATACGCCGCTGGTGGTGTTGTCTTCGCATTCTGACGCGGTCATCAAGGAGCAGTGCTTTGGTGCCGGTGCCAATGATTACTTGGTGAAACTACCCGATGCCCTGGAGCTGGTGGCGCGCATCCGTTACCACGCCCGCATGGGTCGAGCGCAGCGCGACCGCGACCGTGCCATGCGCGCCTTGGCTGATAGCGAGGCAGAGTTGGTACGACGCAACGCGGAAGTTGATGCTGCGAATCGCAAACTCTTTGCGATGAACGAGCTGCTTGGCGAAGAGAAGCAACGCTTGGCTGAAGTCGGCGCGCTGGGCACGAAACTTGCATCCGTTCAAGATCTCAATGAAGTCATGGATCAGGCGCTTCGCCTGGCTCGGGGCTTCACCGACGCCGACGCTGGCTCCATCTGGATAGCAGGGGCCGAAGGCATTCGACTTGTCTACATACAGAACGACACGCTCGAAGCTGCACTTCAGCCCGGACAACGTTTGCCGCTTGCAGGTGATGTTGTACTGCCGCGCGACGGTACGTCCATTGCTGGCTACGTGGCGTCCACGAAAAAAACCCTGCGCATTGATGATGTGCAACACCTTGATGCTTCGCTTCCGTATCAGTTCCTCTCCCAAGTTGATGTCCAAAGCGGGTACCAGACTCGCAGTATGTTAGTTGCGCCGTTGCGCGTCCGCGATGAAGTGCTCGGCGTTCTACAGCTGATCAATGCACGCGGTCGTGGCAAAGTATCCGCCGATGTGGCGGTATTCACACCGGGCGACGAGGCCGCGCTGGAACTCTTTGCGGGCATGGCATCGCTTGCAGTGGAGCGCGCCAACTTGGTACGCGGCGGGATCATGCGCCTCATTGCCACCGCAGAGATGCGCGACCCGACGGAGACTGGTGCTCACGTACTGCGCGTTGCCGAGTGTTCCGTGGCCATGTATGACAAGTGGGCTGCCCTGCACAACGTTGATGAATCAAAGCGCCTCCGGCAACGCGATGAGTTGCGACTTGCGGCCATGGTCCATGATGTTGGCAAGGTGGCCATTCCGGACCGCATCCTCAAGAAGCCAGGCAAGCTTGATGACGTGGAGTACCGGCACATGCAGACGCATTCCGTCCTCGGCGGACGGCTGTTTGCAGACGCCAGCAATCCGTACGACGAAGCCATGCGCGATGTCACGATGCATCACCACGACAAGTGGGATGGCACTGGCTACCCCGGCAGCGTGAATGCAGCAATGATGGCGCAATTGCCAGTGGAGTTTGACACTATCCCGGTGGCCAAGCCCCTGCGTGACATTGAGATCCCAATCTTTGCGCGTATTGTTGCGGTCGCGGACGTCTACGACGCGTTGACAAGTAAGCGCGCCTACAAAGAGCCGTGGACTGCCGAGAAAGTCACCGAGTTACTTCGCTCAGAGTCCGGGCGTGCCTTCGATCCAGAGTTGGTTGACATTGCGCTGGAACTCCAGGAGTACTTCCGCTCAGTGCGCTTGCGATTCCCATAGTCAGTGCGTGCATCTCAATCATGATGGACAGAGTTCCGGCGGGGACCTTGTCATCCTGCTGTCCAAGTGGGGTGTGTGCCCGTAAGGCTGTCGTGCGCGTCGCTCTATCACGCACACTCACCCAGCCGACCAACAATCGCGCGCACGCACGCGCTGTGAGTGGCTGCTTCCATAGCAGCGCGGAAGGCGCGCGGGTCGGCTCCGACTCGTTCTGGGCACGTGAGAATGAGGCTTTCAACAAGCCCTTCATCGCAGGTGTTCGCCGCTACGTCCAGGCAGAGTTCAAGCCATAGATCGGTGAGTCGCGCGTCAGGAAAGCCGTAGCGAACGTGGCGAAACAGCACCAAGTCGAGAATGCGCGTCGGTACTGCGTCGCGCCGCACCCATTCGTCAAGTACGAAGCGGAGTTCGCCGCGGTCGCGCACGTAGAAGAGTGCGATATCAAGTGCGTCGTACCAACGCGGGGTGAGACGCAAGAGACCAAAGTCAACAGAGGCGAGCGCGCTGGCGAGTGGGCCGGGCGCCTCCGGGAGCAGTGCGACGGGCGTGGTGAGTGGGGCGTCTGGTGAGAGCCCGTCAAGCGTTGCTAGCGCGCGGCGGAATTCCAAGGCGCCGCACTCGGAACATCCCGCCGTGATGCACATGCCGGCATCGGACGCGTTCCAGACAGCAGCAAGGAATTGGTTGGCGCGAGAGAAGAGCGACTCTGCAGCGCGAATGCGCGGAGCAGATTCGCTGTCGTCATGACCGTGGCGCCGATGGTGCGGATTCGTTGACATGATTGGACCTCCTGTCCGATTGGCCGCGCACACAGGCCGTCTTCATAGTGCCTTACGTACCGGAGCCGTGCATTGTTTCCTCGTTACTTCTTCGTAAAATTTTTGATTTGACTGGCACGCCAGCGCATCCGGGTCAGCCAAGAAACCCCATCGAGGCCGTCAGGATTGTGGGTTTGCGCCCCGAATTGGGGGGGTTCTTGGGGCGGCGGAGTACCAGCCGAACTCAATGATCAGGACTCCCATCACCCCAAGGAAGAGTCCAATCACCGCCGCGGATACCGAACTTCCCGAGGCAATCATGCGCCCAGTGGCCGTCACCAGCGCCAGCGCGGCGCAGAACGGCCAGAGGCGCGGTTGCCAGAGCGTGACGACGCAGGCCGCCGCGCCGACGGTGGCGGTACCGAGTGCTTCACCAGCGACGGCAATGTCGGCGAGCCCGGACCACATCACTCCGAACGCCAACATGCCAGTCCAGCGCGCGGTGTTACTCCAATTGAATGCCGCTGCTACGCCGAAAGCAATCACGGATGCAGTGAACCAGAAGAACGGACTTCCAAAGAATGCGGCCCACGCCCAGAACGTGTTTCCATCAACGGCGCGTTGCGTAGCGGACCAACGTTCCACCAACGCATCGCCATGAGTGCGCATGATTGCGACGGGGAAGACAATACCGAGTGCGCACGCGATCACGATCATTCGACCACGGCCAACTCCAAGAATCGGTCGCGCGCGCAGCGTTTGGTCGTAATCACTCGCCACGTCTTCGTTCATGGTGCGCCACCCGCGCCGCTCGACATTCCAAAGCCGGCGCCGCCGACCATTCCGCCTGGGAACATGCCCGCTGCGGGATGGACGTTCGGACCAAGATCCCAGTACGCGGGTCGTGCGGTGTAGGTGTACGCCTCGGGCGCCCAACCGTAGGTCTTGGGATCGTCAGCCATCGGGACGTTCAGGTTCGGATCGCGGCCTGGGAATCCGCCGGTGTCGTAGTACGGATCGGCGTAGCCGTTCCACCAGGAGTTGCTGTAGATGCTGCGCGCGGGCGAGGCGCCCAGCGAGACCGGTGCAGGAATCACGCCGTTCTCTGACGGCACGTTGCTTGGCGTACTACCGGCGGGGACGCCGTTTCCTGGCTCCCAACCCTGCGGAACTTGCGCGCGTTGTTCGCGCTGGGCGCGGTCCCATTCAAGTTGCACGGCGCGTCGTCGTACTGCATCGGTGCTGGGCGCTTGACCGGCATCGGGGCCTTGCGCCTTCCAGCCCATGGCGCGCATGTAGCCCGGGGCCCAACCTTGATAGTCACCCAGAAGATTCTCTTGCAAGAGGAACGCAGTCAGCGTGTCTACCGCACGTCGGTGGCGATTGAGCAGATTCCATGATGAACGCGCTACGCCTGCTTCCACTTCAACAGCCTGCTCCAAGTGATCAATGTCGTTGGTGTCTGGAGTGGGCGCAGTGCCCGCCGCTTGCGACTTGGCGCGCGCAGTCGCTTCTTCAAAGGTGATTTGATCGAGCGTTGGAACATACTGGCGTGAGAATCGTGCCCATGCTGATTCCATGTTGCGTTGATCGATGAACGCGTGCATCGCGCTGATACGTCGACCGGATTCTTCCGCGCCTAAGCGCGAGGCGTGATCGACCATCTCCAGTGCTTCGCGCTCGGCTTCAAGTTTGAGAAGTGCGGGATCGTTTGGCCATACGGTGCAGCCCGTTGGGATGACCACCGGAAGGCGCGAGCTGCTGGCAGTGGAGTGTGCAGTGGCCGTCTCCGCGGGACGAGGCGATGGCTTGGGAGTGGCGAGTTCGGGTTCAACCACGGCTCCTGATGCAGGTGCGCCGAACGCGCCGGTGGCGGGAGCGGATGTCGGTGCAGGAACCGGCACTGGCCGCGATGGGGCAGCGGGCGCCGGCGCGGTCGCCGGCGATTGCCCCGAGGCATGCGCGCAGAACACTGCGAAAGCAGTCATGGCGAGGATGGAGACGGCACGTGGGGTAGTCATCTTCATGGCAACTACAAAGGGTAGCCGCAGACGCGGTATCCTCGCCTGCGATGAACCAGCAGCACGACCATAAGCATGACCACCAGCACGACCACCCTTCTCCCACGCGCGGCATGTCGGGCATCCACGTCCTCAAGTTGTTGGCCCTGAACGTCGTGCTGTTTGGCGCGTGCGGAGCGTTTGCCGGAATGATGATGGGCGACTGGGTTCCTGAAGGTGGCCAGCTGCGCTTCTTGGGCGCAGTGGCGTTCATTCCGCTGGCGATCGCAGTGGTTGCGACGTTCGTTCACGCCCATGCCGGAAAGTGGACCAGCGCCGACAATATGAGTGAGCGACTCTTCGGTGGAAAGCCTCGATGAATGAATGCGTGGGGACGCGATCAACAGATGATGTGAAGCAGGCATTGGCCAGGCAGCGCGCCAATGACCAAAGCGTGGCACTCGACCGTCGCGGCGCGATCGGTCTTCTTGGTGGTATGGCGCTGGGTGCTGTGCTGGCGGGATGCGGGTCATCTCCGGATGCGCCGCTGGTTCGGCAGATATCGCTCGCTGAGTGGTCATTAAACCGTGCATTGAAGGCTGGCGAGATCACCAACTTGGACTTTCCGGTGCAAGCGCGCGGTACGTATGGAATCTCCGCGGTTGAATACGTCAGCACATTTTTCGTAGGCAAAGTTGCCGACGAGTCATACCTGCGCGAGTTACGCACGCGGTGTGACGGCGAAGGCGTGCGCAGCGTGCTCATCATGATTGACGGTGAGGGTGACTTGGGCGCCGCTGATGCTGGCGCTCGTCGCGACGCTATCGAGCGTCACGTGCGCTGGTTGCACGCGGCGCAGTCGCTTGGTTGCTTTGCCATTCGCGTCAACGCGCGTAGTGAAGGCACGCGTGAAGAGCAGATGGAACGCAGCGCGGATGGAATTGGAATACTGGCCGATCGCGCTCAGGAGATGGGGCTTGCGGTGATTGTGGAGAATCACGGCGGTATCAGTTCGGATGGCAGTTGGATGGCTCAACTCATGAAGCGCATCGCGCGCCCGAATATTGGCACGCTTCCTGACTTTGGTAATTTCCGACTCAGTGAGACGGAGCAGTACGACCGCTACAAGGGCATTGCGGAAATGATGCCGTGGGCACGCGATGTCAGCGCCAAGAGTTACGGCTTTGACGCCGCTGGCAACGAAACCACTATTGATTACGCGCGCATGTTTGCCATCTTGAACGCAGCGCGCTATTCGGGCTTTGTGGGCATCGAATTCGAGGGGAAGACCATGTCGGAGCCCGATGGAATTCGTGCCACCAAGCGGTTGATTGAGCGGTTTGGCGTTCGCGCGTAACGCTCTCGACGCCACGCGGTGTCGTACACTTCTCGCCCTCATGAGTGCAGATACGCATACACCGTCTGGCCATCGCCGCGATAAAGTCGTTCTGGTCACCGGCGCTGGTGGCGAGATGGGCCACGGGCTCATTGACGCATTGTCGCGCGATGGTCGACAGATTGTGGCGATCGACGTTCGTGAGTTGGATGCGGGCGTGCGCAGTCACTGCCGCGACGCGTTTGTGGGTGACATCTGCGACGCCGGATTGCTTGAGCGCATCAACGCACAATTTGAGATTGGCGAGATCTTCCACTTGGCGGCGCTGCTTTCGACGCGGGGTGAATTTGCGCCAGAGACTGCACATCATGTCAATGTGGGCGGCACGCTCAACTTGCTCAAGCTTGCCGCGGAGCAGGCGCGCAGTCACGGTCAAAGCGTGAAGTTCATGTTCCCGAGTTCAATTGCTGCGTACGGAATGCCAACGCTGGCGGACAAGCGCGCGCATCCGATAGTGAACGAAGATCAATTCACGCACGCACACACGATGTACGGCGTCAACAAGTTGGCGGGCGAGGAACTTGGTCGTTACTACCAATCGCACTATCGAAAGCTTGCCAAAGATCGCCATCCGTCGCCGATCGACTTTCGTTCCATTCGATTCCCGGGAATCATCTCCAGTGACACCGTTCCGTCCGGCGGCACCAGTGACTACGGACCAGAGATGATCCACGTCGTCGCGCAGGGCAAGGCGTATGACTGCTTCGTGCGGCCAGACACGCGGATTCCGTTCATGACTATGCCCGAGGCGATCGACGCGCTGCTGCGCTTGGCCGCCGCGCCGAAGGAGCAGCTCACGCGCACGGTCTACAACGTGTCCGCGTTCAGCCCCACCGCTGCAGACTTCGAACGCTTGGTGAAGCAGGCGTTTCCGGGTGCGCATGTCTCGTTTCAACCAGATCTTGGTCGCCAGGCGATCGTCGACAGTTGGCCGGAGGAGTGCGACGATTCCGCCGCGCGGCGTGACTGGGGTTGGAACCCGACTTACACGTTTGAAAGCGCTTTTGAGAAGTACTTGATGCCAAAGATTCGCGCCCGCTACGTGCACTGATGACTCAGCGACTGTTGGGTATTCGCTGGCATGGGGTAGCCGAGCCGTTGCGGGGTGGCCGAGCCGTTGCGGGGTAGTGCGCCAAGGCGGTAAACTTCCGTAATGACCACTATCGCCGACCGCCCGTTTGAGGGCCGCACGCAGAAGATTCTCGCCTCGCTCAAGGATGCAGGGCAGTTGAAACACCTGCAGACGATTGAGGGGCCGATGGGCGCCACGGTCAAACTCCGTGGTTACGGCGAAGTGGCGTGCTTCTGTTCCAACAACTACATGGGTCTTGCCAATCATCCTGAGGTGGTTGAGGCGGGTGTCGAAGGTCTTCGCCGCTACGGCGCAGGCACCGCCAGTGTGCGATTCATCTGCGGCACGTTCGAGTGTCACGAAACGCTTGAGGCGAAGATCGCGGAGTTCTACGGATGCGAGGCTGCGTACACCTTCACCAGTTGCTGGAACGCCAACGAAGCAATCTTTCCAACGCTGTGCGAGCCAGGCGACTTAATCATCAGCGATGAACTCAACCACGCATCGATCATTGATGGCGTGCGTTTGGCCGGCGTCATCAAGAAGGGTCTTCACAAGGGCGTCTTCAAGCATGCTGACCTTGGTGATCTGCGTACGAAGCTGGAGGCTGCGCGCGCCAACGATCAGGTGACCGGTGCAATTTGGGTGGTGACTGACGGCGTCTTCAGTATGGAAGGCGATATTGGTGACCTCCCTGGTTTGCGCGCGGTGTGTGACGAATTCGGCGCGCTTCTTGTTGTTGACGACAGTCACGGCACTGGCGTGATGGGCCTGACTGGCCGCGGAACGCACGAGCACTGGGGCATGGACGCAACGAAAGTGGACTACTTCACTGGCACGCTCGGCAAGTCGCTCGGTGGCGCTGCGGGCGGTTACGTGGTTGGTTCACGCAAGGCAATCGATCTTCTGATTCAGCGTGGTCGACCAACGCTCTTCTCCAACGCCTTGCCAGCAACGGTGGCATGCAGCGCGCAGAAGGCCATTGAAGTTCTGATGCGCGAGCCGCAGCGCGTGCAGAAGTTGCGTGACAACGTGGCCTACGCGCGCACGATGATCCGCGAGGCGGGCTTCAACGTGTTGGAGAGTCCAACGGCCATCTGCCCGATCATCGTGCACGACACTGCGAAAGCCATCGCGATGAGCAAGCGCCTTCTGGAGCTTGGCGTATTCGTCATCGGCTTCGGATTCCCGGTCGTCCCCGAAGGTCACGCGCGCTTGCGCTGCCAAGTGAGTGCTGCACATGATAAGCAGCATCTGGATGCATTCGGCGAAGCACTCCGAAAGTTGCGCAAGGAATTTCGTTGAAATTTCAGGAGCCGCACATGCTTGTCGCGGGCTTTGAGTTGGCGTCTACACCGCTTGTGCCGGTCCGCCTTGAAGCCGATGGCCCAACCGTGTGGTGTAAGTGCGAGTTCATGAATCCGTCTGGCAGTACGAAGGACCGTATTGCGGCGTACATCCTGAATAAGGCATTGGCCGAGGGCGCGGTATCGCGTGGTGACTTGGTTGCAGAAGTGAGCAGCGGTTCTACAAGTATCGCTATGGCCATGGTGTGCGCGCGCTTGGGTTTGAAGTTCATTGCCATCATGCCTGAGGGTGTGAGCCGCGAGCGCGTGCTGATGATTCAAGGCTTCGGCGGTGAGGTGCGATTTACTGCCAAAGCTGATGGAATGCAGGGGGCGGCGGCTGCGTGTTCCGTATTGGCCGCCTCGACGAAGGTCTTCCTGCCGCGCCAGTTTGAAAATCCTGACAATGCCGAGGCGCATCGCTTGGGAACAGCCGCGGAGATTGCACACTCGCTCGCGCAAGACTTTGCAGCGCCCCGGACGATTGCATTTACCTCTGGTATCGGTACTGGCGGCACGATGGTTGGCATGTGTCACGGTCTGCGCGAACGCGGATTCCAAGTCAAGCCATTTGCAGTTCGTCCGATCGCGTCAGGCACGCATGCCATGTCCGGGGAGTGCTTTGGTTCCCCCGAACAATGCTCATTCTCCGCGCGCATTCCTGGTGTGCTTGATGGTATGAGTCGGATCTATCAGCCGAAAGATATTCCGGACCTATGCGAACTAGAGGTCTCGGATGATGTCGCTATGAACACCGCGCGCGCATTGATTCGCCAAGGATTTCCAGTTGGTCCAAGTAGCGGATTGAACGTAGCGGCTGCAATTCAAGCGGCGGCACTGCTGCCCGAAGACGTGCGCGTCATCACCATTCTGTGCGACCGCATGGAGCGCTACTTCAGCACCGAGCTCTTCACCGCTTGGACCGACTAAGCGCGTTCCGAATTCATGCGTCAGCGCACGCTGAGCGTTGGCTGAATCAGTCCGCCGTGCGCTTGAATGCTGATCTGCGACGCCAAGCGTTGGCACAGCGCATCAATATCGCGACCAAGGGCAGGGGTATCCCAGTTAGCAAGCGGGTTGCCGGCATCACAATTTGCGCGCAAATTCATGTGGATTGGCATGCCGCCAAGGTAGGGCAGTCCCATCGTCTGCGCCATGACTTCTGCGCCGCCGCGGCCAAAGATGTCGTACTCCTTGCCGTCATCGCCGACGAAGTAGCTCATGTTCTCCACCACGCCCAAGATGGGAATTCCCAGTTGCTGGAACATGCGCACCGCGCGTCGCGCGTCATCTTGCGCTACGCGTTGTGGCGTGCACACCACCACCGCGCCGGTGAGCGGCAGCAGTTGGCTCATCGTCAGAGGCACATCGCCAGTTCCTGGCGGAAGGTCAATGATCAAGTAATCAAGCGCCCCCCATTCGGTCTGCAGCGCTAATTGTTTGAACGCGCCGTGCGCCATCGGTCCGCGCCAGATCAGCGCCTTGTCTGCGTCGACCAATTTGCCGAGCGTCATGGTCTTGATGCCATGCACCTCAAAGGGCAGCAGCATGTTGCCGCGCGCGGCGGTCGGAACATCTTCAAGACCCAGCATGGTTGGAACGCTCGGGCCGTAGATGTCGCCGTCAAGTAAGCCGACCTTGGCGCCGAATCGCGCGAGCCCAACGGCGAGATTTGCACTCACGGTGCTCTTGCCAACTCCACCCTTGCCAGCACCAACTGCAATGATGTTCTTCACCAGCGGCAGGGGATTTCCACCCTCACGGGTGCGATCGTTCGCCTTGCGAACATCGGCAGTGAACTCAATCTCCAGCTTGCCGAGCGGCTCGCCGGTTTCAATGGATTTTGCGCGCACTGCCTCGTCGATGTCGCCGCGGATCTTGTCCTTCATGGGACACGCAGGTGTGGTGAGCTCAATGACCAGCTTGACATCGTTCCCGGTCTGCAGCACATCCTTGACCATGCCAAGGGTGACGAGGTCCTTCCCAAGGTCGGGATCCTGAACCGTGCGGAGGGCGTCATGGAGGTGCTTCGACGTGAGTGCCATAGTCCGGCAATCGTAGTCCGGACAGGCTATGGGGCGCGGTTCGATGGGGAATTGCTGCCGGATACCGCCATCGTTCGCCGAAATGTGCAATGCGCTGGCAGCGACCCGCGTTTTGCACCCAGTAGTTGCCGGGACGCGCCCGGCTCGAACAGGACCCATCGCCCATGAACGCATCACGAACGACAATCATCGCGGCCTTCATCGCAAGTTCCACTTTCTTGGCGGCAGCAGTGATCGCCGCACCGCCCGCAGCCGCGCCCGCCGCCACGCCGCCCGGCACCGAGCCGGCATCGCCGCTCAGCGGTCCGCCCGTTGCCAAGGATGCCGGCACCGGTCAGCAGGGATTCGGAGAGAAGGGCGGTCCGAAGGGCAACAACAATAAAGAGCGCCCCTTCGCTGGCATGGCCGCCGAGCGGCGCAACATGGAACTATGGCGCCGCGCGTTTGAACAGGTCATGCCCACGCTGTCGCCGGAAGTTCAGGAGCAGGTGCGCGCGCTGCGTGGTGACTTTGAAACGCAGATGAAATCTTTCCGCGAAGCCAATGGCGACAAGATCAAGGCCTTCGAACAACAGGTGCGTGAGCGAAATCAAGCTGCAGACGGCGCCAAGCAGAAGCCCGATCCGGCGGTGATGCAAGAGATGCAGAAGCTGAAAGACTCCGCGCCGAAGGTGGAAGTTGTGCAGCAGAAGATCTGGACGCTCCTGACCCCGGAACAACAGGCCGCCTTCAAGACCAGTTACGACGCAATCAAGTCGGAAGCCGAGCAGCGTAAAGATGATCGCAAGGACGGCAAGGCAGGCAAAGTTGGCAAGGATGGCATGACCGATCCCATGCAGCCCGACCCGATGCTCCCTGGTGGCGAAACGCCGGGCAAGCGCCCAGATGGTCGCCCCTTCAACTTTGACAAGACGCCTGACGACCCAGCCCGCAAGGGCGACGGCAAGCCGTCAGGAAAGTAAGAACCTTCAACGCGCTGCGGGGCGCGTAGATCTCTGGCCGAAATGGCCAACGGCGCGCGTGCGACCTTCGGGTTGTACGCGCGTTGTCATTAACTTCCGCCGGCGACGACCACGTCGTCGTAGCGCTCGATGACCTGCGGCCCGGCGGTGTTCATGCTGGTACTCACAATGTCCGTCATCGCCGCCCCGGTGGCGTTGGTTGCCTGCGCACGCGAGAAGAAGATTCCGTCGCTTCCAGCGCTGATGATGAAATACTTACCGCGAGCCGTACCGGAACGAACCTTGTCCTTATCAGCGACCGATGCGGATCCCGACGATGACTGCGCATTGATTCCCGCGTGACGAATGAGCTGCCCCATGGTCAGGTCGCGCGCACCTGCGCCCGACTCGCTGCCCGCCGAAGTGGTGTTGAGCACGCTGCCCTTCAAGGAATCAGTCTGATCAGTGCTGGTATCACCAAGTTGCGTGGTGCCCGTGTAGGCGAGCATGCCCGAACGTTCAAACTGACCAGGGTTGTTGCCGTTCTTGACCAGTGGACCAATGCCGCGCTGCTGCTTGATGAAGATCATCGGCGCGCCCCATGCGTCCACCAAGTCTGGCACCAGGCCTGCGCCCGCCGCCTCTGGTTGACCGCCCGTGCCGAGCTGCCCGGCAGCCTTACTGAATTCACGACCCTTGGGCGAATAGAAGGCGTCATACTTCTTGCCGTTCTTAAACGGTCCCTCGCCCATCTTGTTGGCATCGATGCGAATCTTGAACGGAGGAGTGACGCCGCTGAAGGTGAGTTCGGTACCGCCAAACGTTGTGTAGTCCGAATCGGTGGAAATGCGGTAGCCGCCCATGAGCGCAAGCAGCGCATTCTCAGCCGCGGTGATTTGCGGAAGGTCACTATCGCCATTGAGTCCGGCGTACAGGGCTTCATCCGGAACCGCCGCTGGATACTCGCCAAACTCTTGGAAGTACGCGTCGCAGGCCTTCGCAAATTCCTGCGCCGTTCCCATGGTGGCCGTTGACTTGGAGCGCTGAATCACCTTGCCGAGCGCGGGAAGGAGCAGTCCAACCAGCAACCCAATGATGCCGATCACCACGAGTAGTTCCACCAACGTGAAGCCTCGAAGGGTGGCGGCGGTGCGGCGGACTGGACGGCCTGACGCCGAACGAATGGTGGTGGTGGTTCGCATAGGTGGTCTTTCGCAGAAGTATACGGACGCAGATGATGAATTGATGCGCTGATCGCCGGCGCGCCAGCGACCCGAAAAGTGCAATTTCCGGATCTTCAGCGCACCATTCCGCCCGTTTGTCGGAGGCCCTCGTAGATGCCGCACGCCACGACGGTGGCCAGGTTGAGGCTGCGAGCCCGTGGGTCGGCACGCATCGGGAGCGTCAGTTGATGGCCGGCGCCGTAGGTGGCGTCGACCCAGGCGTGCACCTCTGCGGGGACGCCGCCGGTCTCTTGCCCGAAGAGCAGGTAATCCCCCTCATTGAACGAGGCGTCCCAGTGCGGGCGATCGGACTTGGTGCTGTACAGCCAGAGCCTCGGCGGGCGCTCTTTGGCGAGGAATTCCTCCCACGAGGCATGCTCCACGCAGTCGACCAAGTCCCAGTAGTCGAGCCCCGCGCGGCGGCACGCTTTCTCGTCCATGTCAAAGCCGATGGGGTGCACCACATGCAGCCGGCACCCAGTGGCCATACAGGTACGTCCGATGTTCCCCGTGTTGTTGGGGATTTGCGGCTGGTACAGCACAACGTGGAAGCGGGGCGATGGCGCGCGGGCGGGCGTGACAGTGCTATCAATGATGGCGGTCATAGCAACTGCGGGGTATACTCTGTTCACTTATGTGGCCAGTCCTCTTTGCAAACGCTGCCTGGGTCGCCTTCCTCGCCATCTGGGCGCTCGTGTATTTCGCGGGCGCTCGTCAGAAGCCAGACGGCGGGCACTGACCGCTGCGCTGCGCGCGGGTGCGGGCGCATGATTTCGGATGCCTTCGGATGCTTTCGGATGCTTGCGGATGGGCCGGTTCACCGAAGTACACGCAGTACATCTTGCTCCAGTAGCTCAGTTGGATAGAGCACGGCTTTCCTAAAGCTGAGGTCGCAGGTTCAACTCCTGCCTGGGGCGTTTTGCTGTCCTCGGGGCGCGCGTTTCAACTCTGCGGCGCGATCGACAAGTCCGCAGCGCGCTCTACAAATCCGCAGCGCGGCGCGGACGTGCGCCAAGCCAGCGGATTCCGCGTTCCATGGATTCGCTCAGCAGCGCGCTTGCTGTTCGGAGGTTCCGGAGGAACGCTTCGGATGCTGGCTCTGGATGATCCACCAGATCAGTGACCGCCTTCACCGCAACGAACGGAACACCGCATTGCCCGCAGACTTGGGCAATGGCGCATGCTTCCATGTCCTTGGCGGCAACACGATATTGAGCAAAGAACGCGAGTTCCTCGGGGGTGGTGTCCAAACTGTTGCCGGTGCTCACAATGCCGGACTTGGCACCCATGGCCGCCGCGAGGTGCTTGGCAGGCGTCACGGGCCACTGCCCGCGCGCCTGCAGCGCAAAGCCCGGGAGTGCGATGTGGCGATCGTGAAACAGGCAGTCACCCTCAGAAACGTAGATGTCACCAACGCACCCGCCGCGCGCCTGAAAGCCGCCGCACGTGCCGGCGTTGATGACAAGATCTGGCGCAAACTTGCGAATTGCAATGAACCCGGCGAGCGTGGCGGCGTCTGTTCCAATGCGATCAGTGCCACAGCGCGGATCGACGCCATTCATGAGGAGATCGATGGAAACGGTACCAACCGTGCCCGCAAAGTGCCGCTGCGTCAAATTGGGATCCACCGCTGGCTGCTCGGTGAGCTTGAGCCGCTCCACGAGGGGCATGCCTTCCGCCTCCATGGCGTACAGCAGGGTGATCCGCTCGAGGGTTGTCTGCGGCGAATCTGGGTCCGGAAGTGTGTGCACGGGCGCTGGAGTGCCGATGGGCGGAGTCGAACCGCCGACCTAGGGTTTATGAATCCCTCGCTCTAACCACCTGAGCTACATCGGCATGCTAAGAACTGTCAGAAACTGGCTTCTTGAAACGGAATATCTTCCGTATCCTGAAACCCCGCTCGCCTGCCGAGCGGATCGAAGATACTAGCCGAAAGGCTTCCATTCGGGAAGCCGCCCATACCTGAGCCCACAACACATGTTTCAGCACCTTTTTCGGTTGCCATCGCTGGTTGCACTTTTGCTTGTGGTGGCGCTCAGCGCGGGTGGGGAGCGGGCGGGAGCGGACGGCTTGTGCTTAGGCACGTACAACGGCACCCCGAGTTCCATGGCAATCGATGGCTCGCAGGCTGGTGCAGGCACGGCGATTGCTGGCGCTGACGTTCTGGTTGGCGCGCCCGGGATCGGAATAGTGCGGGTGTATCGGCGGATCAGTGGGGGCTACTACGTGGTTAGCTCGCTGACACGACCATCATCCATCTTGCCGGACTCGAGCGGATTTGGTCGGGGCATTGCCGTCGATGGAACCGTGGCCGCCGTGAGTGCGCCGTTTCATAACAATTCGCAAGGCGCGGTAGTTCTGTATTCACGCGCGTCGGACGGAACATGGTCGTTCTTGCAGACGATCAACTCTCCGCTGGGCGTGGCCAATGGCGTGTTTGGAATGAGCATTGCCATGAGTGACGGATTCCTCGCCATCGGTGCGCCGGGCGCCATCAACGCTGCGGAATATGCGCGCGGAGTCGTGTACCTGTATGAGCGCACTCCCGCTGGTACCTATTCACTCGTGCGCTCATTTGATCCCGTGCAGCCCACGGCGGCGCAGGACAAGTGGTATGGCTGGGGTGTTGGTCTTGGCAATTCCACATTGGTGGTTGCCGCTCCTGGTGAGTCACTCACTGCCGACAGCGGCAAATTGGGCACCATGTACGTGTACCGCCGCGATGATCTTGGTTCGTGGAACGCGCCGCTTCGTATGAAATCCCCTGGTACTTCCGGGGGCACTTTTGGAACTGCACTCGCAGTGGGTACCGAATCAACGAGCGGCGCTGGCGTATCTATCTTTATGCGCGAGCAGCGCCCCACGGGGCCCGACACGGTTTGGATGTATTCGACTGTGCTGAGCGTGCCATCCCTGAAAATTGGATTCGAAGCAACTGCAACACCCGCGTTTGGTGGCGATCCGCTGACTGATTGCGTGCTCACCAACTCGTTGGCGATCCATGAAGGATTTGGACTCGTCGGTTCGCCGAATGATTCGGCAGTCACGCGGTTCGTCTACAACGGGGCTGCGTGGACCTTTGACAACATCGAGACCTATCCAGGCGGTGGCGTCTCAAGTCAATGGGGACAATCCGTGGCGGTTGGTCATGATCATGTGGCGATCGGCGCCCCGTACTACGACTACGGATCGAACCGTGAATGGGGCCGCGTCTCTATGCGCACCCACGACGCCCCCAACTGCGATGGGACTGGCGACGTCGATGCATGCGTCATTGCGCTCTCTGGCTCGTCGGTGGTTGACCTCAACAGCGACGGTGTGCCCGATGTCTGCCAGACCGTCACCGCGCCGCCTGTGGTGACCGCCACGGAAGGCACGCGCACTGATGGTGTTGCATTGGTCTGGCCAAGCATGGAGCGCGCCGTGAGTTACAAAGTGACGCTGGTGACGGGCACCATTGAGACGGATGTTGGGATTTCCTACGTTGCCCAGTACATCGATACCGCCGCAGCCGCGGGCGTTCTGCGCACCTACCGCGTGCGTTCAGTCTCCGCAGGCGGTGTGCTTTCGTCTGGATCAGCAACGGATACGGGTTGGAGGATGCTGGCCACCCCAACAAGTGTGGCGGCTACCTATGCGACGAGCCTCTCGGCGGTCACGGTGACATGGGGTGCAGTGAGCGGGGCAACCGGATACAAGGTGGCTCGGAAGCCTGTAACGGGAGGGGTGTTTGTGGACCTAGACACCCTTGGCGATGTGCAGACCTACCGCGACACCACCGCCACGCCCGGTCTTGCCTACGAGTACCGCGTACGCGCCACGTGCTCGCTTGGCGAGAGTGGCGAGAGTATCAGTGCGGTCGGCGAGATTTCCAGTGTCTCCATTCCGCCCGCCACGGTCACTGCCAGCTTTGGTACCAGCCTGACGGCGGTCACGGTGACGTGGAGTGCCGTGGAAGATGCCATTGGTTACAAGATCCTTCGCTCGCTCAATGGAGTTTCCACGACGCTCGCGACCGTTACAGGGGTCCTTACGTACACCGATACGACTGCAACACCGGGGCAGCAGTACTCCTACTCCGTTCAATCGGTGTGCACTCCGGGCGTCAGCGCACCGAGTACTGCTACTCTCGGCAAGATTGCTGCCGATGCCACGCCGCTTTCGGTGTCCGCGACGGATGGCACGTCCACCAGCGGCGTCACCGTGACATGGACCGCGGTTGATGGTGGATCCACGGGCTACACCATTCTTCGTGGTGAGGGATCCAAGAAGCCCAAGGTCATCGCCACCGTTGGAGCTGCCGTTCGGACGTACATCGATACGGCAGTTCCAAAGGCAACGAAACTTTATAACTACACGGTTCGATTGGCGTCAGCGACCACTGGTGGATTGGTGAATGCCGGATGGAAAGCGCCCGCGGGTCCATCTGGCCTGACTGCCACCGAGGGGACGCTGAGTACCGGTGTGCAGTTGACATGGGTGCTTGCGCCGAAGTCGAGCAAGGTGTCTGGCTACCAAGTGTGGCGCACGCCTCCGGGCGGAACGGCTGTTCTGCTTGGCTCGGTCAGCAAGACAACCAAGACGGTCACTGATCAGGGAGGCACGCCTGGCATTCTGTATACCTATTCATTGCGTGCAGTGGTGGCGTTGGGAACAACGCCGGCGATCACGGACACCGGTTGGCGAACACTGGTGGCACCAGCCATCATCATTGCATCGGACACCTTGAACGACGAGATTTCAGTCGGTTGGACCGCAGTCTCAGGCGCCACGAGCTACCTGCTCACTCGCATTGGCGGAGAAGGTCAAGTGACATTCACTACCGTCACCAATAGTTACAGCGACACATCAGCAGTGGCTGGCATCACCTACACCTACCGCGTACAGGCCATCTGCACGCTGGTGACCACGGGGTCAAGCCCAACCGATACCGGCATACGCGTGTCATCGTTCAACATGCTGCTTGCAGGCGGCGGGGCTGCTGCGGGTGGTGCGGTGGATTCCAGTGGACGTGTGAGTTCCAACTCCGATACGCCTGACGAAATGGAAGAGTCTGCTGACGACGAAACGTCCGCGGATCACACCTGGCTCATTGATGGAGTCAAGATTGAGAATGGTCCGTTTGTGATGAATCACCACGATGCCATGGTGGTCAAGCTTCGTGCTCCTGCTTCGGCCGAGGACGCCTCGATGTTGGTGCTCTTTGGTGAAGGCTTCCTTGATGGAACACTTCGAGTTGCGTTTGATGAGTACCAACCAACGATCGGCGACGAGTGGACCGTGATCCTTTCGGGCGGATTAGTAGGTGATTTCCGCCGCGTGCTGCCACCAGCACTCCCAGAAGGCATGAGTATGGAGACCGAACGTATCGGCACCATCTACCAAGTGCGGGTGATTGCCACGCCGGAGTAAGCGAGGCGCGGTGGCAGGAAGCGACCTGCGAAATGCATGTAACAAAAAACAAATCCCCTTCCTCGCGGAAGGGGATTTTCTTTGAATTGAATTGCAGTGCGTACTTATGCTGTGACCGGAGCGCTCGTACCGTTGGCTGTCCGAACCCAGCGCTTGCCGAGCTCGGTCTGCGCAAAGTCAGGTTCGCGGCGCGCGATGGCTGCGGCAATCAGACCCATGAACATGGGCTGCGGCTCCAACGGGCGGCTGGTGAGTTCCGGGTGGAACTGCGCGCCGATGAAGTACGGGTGCACAGAGATCGGTAGTTCCAGCACCTGCATGATTGGATGCTTGGTGTGACGACCACTGAAGATCAGGCCGCCAGCAGTGAGAGCCGCCACGTGTTTGGGGTCAACTTCATAGCGATGACGGAAGCGTTCGCGGACCACGTCGCGACCGCCAAAGACCAAGTGCGCCAAGGTGCCGCGTTCGATCTGCACATCTTGACCACCAAGACGCATGGTGCCGCCCATGATGCCTTCGATCTTCTTCTGATCGGCAAGTTCGCTGATGACGGGGTGCGTGGTGGCGGGATCAAATTCGGTGCTGTGTGCATCGGTCCAGCCGAGGACATCACGCGCGTATTCGATGACTGCTACTTGGAAACCGAGGCAAATGCCTAAGAACGGCACGCGGTCCACCCGCGCTGCTTCCACGCAGCGGACCTTGCCTTCAACGCCGCGCATTCCAAAGCCACCGGGCACAATCACGCCGTCAAACTTACTGACGATCTGCTTGGCTTCGGCAAGAGTTGCCACATCGCTGGTGTCGAGCCATTCAATTTCGATTTCCGTACCGAGCGCAGTGCCGCAATGCTCAATGGCCTTGTCGATGGACGCGTAGGCGTCGCGCAGGCTGGCGTACTTGCCCAAGACGCCGATGCGCACCTTGTGGGCGCGCGGCGCGTTAAGGCGCTTGGTGAATGCACTCCAGGTAACGCGTTCGCGATCCTCTTGCTTGGCGTTGACGCGCTCGTGCAGTTTGAGGAGCGAAAGAATCTCGCGGTCGAGTCCGCCGTCGCGCATGGCGTCCGGGATGGTGTAGATGCTGGCGCGGTCGTGCATTGAGAAGATGCGCGGCAGCGGCACGTTGGAGAACATGGCGATCTTCTGCATCACCTTTTCGGTGACCGGATTCTTGGCGCGACACGCGATCAGTTGCGGCTGCACGCCCGCTTCCATCAGTCGCTTGATGCCAAGTTGCGCCGCCTTGGACTTTTGTTCGCCCAAGATGGACGGCTCCAAGATGTAGGTAAGTGCTACAAAACAGCAGTTTTCCGAACCTTCTTCAAAGGCCAGCTCGCGCAGCGCCTCAATGTAGAAGCCGTTTTCGTAGTCGCCCGCGGTGCCGCCCACTTCAACAAAGACCACATCGCAGGGCTTGCCCGCGTTGCCAGTCATTGCCAGTTGTCGCAGTCGCATCTTGACGGCGCCGGTGACGTGCGGAATCATTTGCACATCGCGGCCGAGGTATCCGCCACGACGTTCGCGTTCAAGAATTTCGGTGTAGATCTGGCCGGCAGTGACGAAGTTGAGGCGACCGAGGTTCTGGTTCAGGACGCGCTCATAGGTGCCCAGATCCATATCGGTTTCAAGACCGTCTTCAAGCACAAACACCTCGCCGTGGCGATAGGGGTTCAGCGTGCCGCTGTCGATATTCAGGTAGCCCTCCATCTTGATGGGGGCGACCGTGAGTCCTTTGTCCTTCAGAAGCTTGGCGAGGGAACTTGAGAAGATGCCCTTGCCGAGTCCGCTCATCACCGTACCGATGACAACCACGTACTTGGTGCGCCCGGGCTGGTATCCGCGCGGCGTGGGGCTGAAGCCCTCGCTCGATTCATCGGAAGCGCCGAATTGGGCAAGGAAGCCAGCCGACGCGGGGTCGGGATTCGGTTGAAATTGACGAGATTGCGCGCCGTATCCGTCCGTGGGCATGGCATACGGTAGCACGGCGGTGGGGTTGGATTCAATCCGCAATTGCGGGCTGCAATGGAGCGATTTCTTGCGGACGCCAGTCCGTGAGGGCAACCCCGTACAGGAACCGCTCCGTGGCTGTGCGGGCTCCTGGGCGCGGAGTGGATCGCGTGGTAGTGACTCAGGGGGTCGAAACTGCCTGGAACTTTGGAACGCGTGCCCGCTGACCCGGTAGGTTTACGACTATGGACAAATCGATCATTGCCCGCGTTCTACCTGTTGCACTTGCGCTTCCCTTGCTGGCAGTGGCGCCGGTCAGTTGGGCGTTCAGTACCACGATAGAGGAGGAGTGTGGTTGCTGGGCGCATCGCATGGAGCGGGCGGTGCGGGAGCGTCCCACCTCGGGTCCTGGCGATGGAAAGGGTGGCGCCTTTGACGCAGTGAACGGGCGCGACCATCGGAACTTTCCGCCCGATCCGCAGGTGCAGTTTCAACGCATGAAGTTGGCGCTGCGCTTTGATGACATGACCAGCGGTCGATTCACCGGCACGGAGACGTTGACGATTGCGCCGATCGGTATGCCGGTGCAAGTGCTTCGGCTTGACGCCGCAGGCATGAAGGTGAGTTCGGTCACCGTTGATGGTCGTGACGCAGAATTCTCCAATGATGGCGAGGCGCTTTCGATTCGATTTGCGCAGCCATTGGTGCCAGCGGTGGGCGGTGCTCCGACGGCAGCAAGCACAGTAGTGATTGCGTATTCCTGCGATCGGCCCATCGATGGCCTGACCTTCAGCGCGGCGACACCGGAGATCCCGGGCGTGGCGCCTGCGCGTGGCGCGGAGGTGCACACGCAGGGGCAGACGGAGACCAATCATTACTGGTTCCCGATTCATGACTTCCCGAATGTGCGCATGGCCACCGAGTTGGTGATCGATGTTCCTGCTGGATTTCAGGCAAGTTCTAACGGCGCACTGGTGCAACATGAGGTGCGTGGCGACCGCGAAGTGTGGCATTGGAATCAGGAAAAGCCACATGTTCCGTACTTGGTTTCCGTGGTGATTGGTGATTTCGATCACGCCGCGTTGCTGAACCCGTTGAGTGGCGTGCCGATGACGGTGTGGGCACCCAAGGGGCGCGGCGATGATGCCAAGGCAACCTATGAGCGCACCGATCGCATGATGGTGCTGTTTGAGCGTGTCTTTGGTCAGAAGTATCCGTGGGCGCGCTATGACCAGTTGGTGGTTCGCAATTTCGGTTCGGGTGGAATGGAGAACACCAGCGCAACCACCATGCAGCCGTCGGCGGTGTTGGATGCAACGGCGCGTGGCGAGCAGGATCTTGACGGACTCATCAGTCATGAGTTGTGCCATCAGTGGACAGGTGACTTGATCACCTGCCGCAGTTGGGCGCACATTTGGCTGAATGAAGGATGGGCAACCTACGGCAGCACCCTGTGGATGGAAGAACGCGATGGTGCTGATGGCTATTGGGATTCCGTCCTGGGCAATGCGGGCGTGGCGCGCGGCGATATTTCAACAGCGCCGGAAGCCATGTGCAGCCCCGTGTATATGAACGCGGGCGAGACGTTTGGTCGGCCGGCGAATCCGTATCCGAAGGGTGCTTCCATTCTGCATATGTTGCGGCGCATGCTTGGAGACAAGGTGTTTTATGCCGGAGTGCATTCGTACTTTGCGCGTCATGCACTTGGAAACACGGAGACCTATGACTTTCGACGAGCCATGGAAGAGGCCAGTGGCCTGGGGCTCGAGTGGTTCTTTGATCAGTGGTGCTTCCGCCCCGGTTCACCGCAAGTCAAGGCGAAGTGCGTCTACGACGCAGCGAGTCGCGTGTTGACCGTGACCGCGGAGCAAACCCAGCAGATTGATGCGCGCACGCCGGCGATGCGGATTTCGATTCCAGTCTGGGTGAAGACGGAGAAGGGTGATGTGTTGGTGCCGATGGAGATGACTGGTCGCTCCGCAACGGTTTCGCGGATGCTTGATGCGCCGCCGGTGGCGGTGTGGGTGGATCCATACCTAGAAGCGCTGAAGACGATTGAGGTTTCGCAGCCGGAGGCTTGGACGTTGGGCGCGTTGCGCTCTGGTCCGACGCACGCGGCCAAGCGGCAGGCGCTGGCGGCGTTGGCAAAGGTGGAATCACCGGACGCGCGGATGGCAATCTTGGAGACGGTGCGTAATGATTCGCTGCGATATTCGCTGCGTATTGATGCGGTGAATGCGTTGGCGGGGTTCGGTAGCAAGGAGTCGCAGGAGGCAGTGCTGGCGCTGGCGCGTTCGCCGATAGCGGACGTGCGTGTGCGCGCGGCGGTGATCGGTGCGCTGGAGAAGGTGCCCGCCGCTGAGGCGGTGCCGTTGTGCTGCAATCTGTTGGTTCCGCCCAATGGTGGCGCGGGCGAGGCGAGTTACATCGTGCGCGTGCAGGCGATTGATGTGCTGACGGCGCATGCTGCCAAGGACGCCATTGACACGGTGCGCGCGCAGGTGGCGGTGCCGAGTCACAATGAGTCGATCAGTGCGGCGGCGCTTCGATACTTGAGTAAGTTTGGAGACGCTTCGGACGTCGCGCGGATAGAGTCGCGCACCGTGCTTGGGTTGCCCGACCGTGTTCGGCCGGCAGCAGTGAGCGCGCTTGCCGATGTGGCGGCGCGCTTGACCGGCGACGAGCGCACCAAGGTGGAGACGTTCCTGATCGGATTGCTTGACGACGCAGAGGAGCGAACAGCCATGGCCGCGGGCGGTGCCTTGGCCGAACTCAAGTGCCAGGCTGCCAAGGAGCGTTTACGGGCGATCGCAGAGCATCACCGCGATCCATCGTGGCGCAAGCGAGCCGCGGAGTGGGTGAAGAAGCTGGCTGCGTAACCGAATCGTGGGCGTAGCAGGTGAACAACGCACACACGCCCCCAAGCGCGGGTGCGCGTGGGGGCGTGGAGTGTGGACGCTGGCCGAAGCCAACGTGGATTGCAGAGTGAAACGTCAGGCGCGGCGGCGACGGCCACCTGCGAGACCAGCGATGCTGAGGAGAGCGAGGGCGCCTGGGGCGGGGACTACCGAGACGCCAGAGACTGTGTATTCGTAGCCGTTGTAACCATTGTTGTTCGAGCTTCCTTGGCCAAAGATCCAGTTAAAGCCGAAGGTAGTGTCAGTGCCAAGTTGACGTGGCGCACCGGTTCCGACCCCGTTGCCGTTATCAGATGCAACCCACGACGACGGAGGCGCAACAATCTGAAAGTTTGCGACTTGGGCCATCGTGTATGCAGTTCCGGCGCCCGGTGCGCCGAGTGCCGTAGCGAGCCAGGTGCCAGCAGTCGCTACACCCCCCACCGCCGCGCTGGTTTCACTGACACCAAAGGTGACAGAGGCCATCTCACTGGTTCCGACATTGACGGACTTTACGCCACCGGTGTCGGTGACAAAGGCGTCAAGACCAAAGTAAATCACGAAGTAATTGCCAGACGCTGCGTCCTGGGCCCAGATGTTCACATATGGAAGAATGACCGGTGCGGTCGTGCCTGCATAGGCAGTGGCAGAGTTCAGCGTGAACTGTATGTTTGAAATCTGGCCGACGGTGATGCCGTTCACATCGTTTGAGCCAAAGCCAGCCTTTTGGCGTTTGTACTCAATGCCGAATGTCGTGTTTGCACCACTGGTCGAGATTGACGGGTTGGAGCCGCCGTCCAAGTCGGCGTTACGAATGACGTAAGGGGTGAATCCAGCGGTCGCTGCCTCGGCTGCCATCAGTGTGATTGCGCTGATTGAAAGTACAAACTTGGTGCTGTTCTTCATTTGTGAATCCTTGAGGTGTGAACCTCGGTGGGTGCCCCGAAATGGGCGTGACACAGCCGAAACCGTCGGCGAGCGGTTCTGTTTCCGGTGTCCAGCCATCGGGCTGGCAACACTTTGATTTGCGGGGTTCGGGTCTCAGGATTTCCTGATTGCCGACTCCACGCTCCGTACCCAACAGCGCAATCGAAAGGCCAGATGTATCACAACATTTCAGATTTGTTCATTCGCCGGATAATCCGCGCTCTTAAGTCTCAAAAGCGGGTTTTTGATATCTCAGGTCGGTGCGCCCCGCGTGTGAGCAAGGCAGCCCACCACGCGTGAGCGCGCATCTCAAGTCGCCGCGGCGCCCGAGTTAGAGGCGGCCCCGGCACCGCTGTACAAAGGCGGCGTATTGCTCGGGGGTGTCGATGCCGGTGAAGTGCGCCTCGCCGTGCGCACACAGGATCGTGTGGCCGTGCTCCAAGACGCGCAGTTGCTCAAGACTCTCCGTACGCTCAAGCGGCGTGGGCGAAAGTGCAAGAAACGTACTGAGAAACGAGCGACGGTACACGTACAGACCAACGTGCTTCATGGGCTGTGCGGCATCGGGGGCGCCGTCTCGGTTAAACGGGATCACGCTGCGGCTGAAGTAGAGCGCTCGACCATCCACTGCACACACGCACTTGACGATGTTGGGGTTGGCAGGATCCTCGCCAGTTGCAAAGGGCGAGACCAAGGTGGCCATGTTCACATCCGGTCGTGATGCCAAGAGCGTGACCGTGCGGTCAACCAGCTCCGGCTCAATCTGCGGCTCGTCACCCTGAATATTGACAATCAAGTCTTCGTCAAGCGTCTCGGCAACTTCGGCGATGCGGCTAGTACCGTTGGGATGATCAGCCCGCGTCATCCGTGACTCAAACCCGGCGCGTAAGACGGTTTCATGGATCCGCACATCATCGGTGGCGACGATGACTCGACTCACCGTCTTGCACGCGGCGGCGCGATCAAGGACATGGAGAATGAGCGGCTTGCCCGTGAGATCCGCCAACGGCTTACCCGGGAATCGGGTGCTCGCAAAGCGGGCGGGGATGACGGCAGCAACGCGTAAGGGAGTCAAGGATTCACCGCTCCTCGGGGGATAAATCAGCAGCGGACTGCTCCGCAGCGGACGGGGTGGCCGCCGAACTCGCAGCAGGCGGGGCGAGCGACGGATTCACGGTCGGCGCAACGGCCGGTGTGGGTTGGCAGACGCGCAATGCCGCAGCTGCGGCCTTGGCTGGATAGTCAGCCGGGAATGTGAACACGCTCGCCTTGGGATCACGGACCAAGCCGCGCGCAGCGGGCAGCATGCCGTCCGCCAGCGTCAGCAGGACGTCAGTGCTGACCCAGGGATCATCATGAAAGTAGCTGTGCCCAAGCCAGCTTCCGAACATCCGCTCTGCGAGGAAGACATCAACGATATCAACGCCCTCCTGCTCGCTGAGGAAAGCGATGTTCTTCGGCGTCAACACGCTCAGCGGTTGGCCGAGCCGGGCAAAGCCGCCGATCCACGCAGAGATGTCGAGTGCCTTGTCATGCGAACTGATGTAGATAGTGGTGCGCTCTGGCACAGCAGTCGCTCCATCCGCGACTGCATTTTCAAAGTCACCGAGGTCCATGTCCGGCGCAACCAGTACGAGGCGTCCGATTTTGTACCGACTACGGGTTGCCGCGTTCGGCTCAGTGAAGTGCATCAATCGCAGTTGCCGAAGCGCTTCAACCGCAATCGGCGCACCCGCGCTGTGCGCCAGAATGTGAATACGCTCCGCGTTGGATCGCTTGGCAAGGCGCGTCAGAAATAGCCGAAACGGCCGAGTTGAGTAACTGGCTGTACTCTTGTCCGCGGAATAGTCAAAGACGCTGTCTTGTGATGGCCACCCGTAGTTGATGAAGACCCCATCACGGCCGAGGTAATGAAACATCTCTGCGCCGAGCGTCATATTGTCCACAAACGAAGTGTTGAACCCGTGAATGAATATGTAGATGTCCTTGCAGCGTGACGCACTCAGCCCGGCATTCACGGCCTCTGCAATCGCGGTGACTGCGGCTTCTTCCGCCTCGGGGGGCGTTTCGTCAAGCGCTGGCATTCCAAACCACAGTGACCCCAACGGCTCATAGCCAACCATCTTCAGTATTGGATCACTTCGGCGGTTTTCCGCTCGTGATTCCTTGACCAAGTAGTCCCAGCCCGGTTCCTTGGACGTGAATTCAACGGTGGCGATTCCAAACTGCATGGAACCGTCACGTTCATTGGTAAAGAAATCCATCCCCGACTTGCTTGCTGGGTCACCGCGTGATGCGTCATGGACTGCAGGCTTGCGATCCGCTGCCACTAACACTCTGAGTTGCGTGGTCTGCCTCGAAGGCGGGGTATTCAGGAACGGGTCGCCGCCGCTGGTGTCGAACCCCACCGGCGTTGGCATGAGCGTTTCCGCGCATCCGGAAAGCAACACCACCGCGACCCCCGCGACGATGATTCGAGCGATCAGAGGCGTTCGAGGTGCGTTCATGCGCATGGGCGGTTCAACCGAGCGTGCGAATCAGTTCGTCAACTTCCTTGCGTCGAATACGAACGTCCTTGTAGCCAATGTTCTTGCGAACGATCGCGCTGCAAATGTCAGCAGCTTCCTTGGCATGGGCGCCGGATTTTTCCAACTTAGCCAATTCGATTAGCGAGAGCATGAGGTCGTACTTGATGTCCAGCTCTTTCTCAGCGTGGGTGGCATCAATGGCCCCGAGCGCTTCCTTGTATTCGCTGGTGGCTTCCGAATGCCAGCCTTCCTTCGCAAAGCAACGGCCCAGCATCCACGCGCTGTTGACCTTCAACTTTGGATCATCCTTGGCAAGCTGGAATGCAGCCATGGCATCTTGGTAATTGCCAAGTTCATACTCAATGCGACCAAGGTCAGACTTCATCTCGCGGTTGGTTGGGTACTTCTGGACGCGCTCGCGGAAGATCTCGCCTTCCAGTTCCAACAGTTTGGCACGCGCTGCATCATGGGTCATCTGCAGTTGCGAGTTGTCAGGCGCCTGCTCCAGTTGCTCGCGCGCCACGCGCTCACTGCGCCGCACTACCGCGATGCGCAGGTCATCTGCATTCATCTTGAAGCGGTATTCATGGAGCCGGGTGTAACCAGCCAAGAACACTTCAATGGCGCGGTCTTCATCGCCCGGTTGCCCGCGCTTACGCAGCAGGGATCCGTAACGATTGATGGCCTCGGGCGACATGGGATTGTCGTCAAAGTCCTTTTTCGCCTTGTCCATAGCAATTTCTTCGCTGCCGCCAGCGCCGGAAATGCTGTTTGATGCTTCCAGCTGTCGCTGCTTCTCCGAGTCGCGCACCTGCGCGCGGAAGCCGCCTGCTTGTCCAAAGTTCTGCTGGTACCCGCCTTGTTGAATGGCGCGCGCGGCAGTCAGCTGACGGATGCGCTGTTCAAGCGCGCCATCGGATGGATCCAATCGCTGTGCTTCCTCACCGGATGCAAACGCTTCGTTCCATGCCTCCACTTCGGAGAATAGTTCGATGGCTTGCACCCACACCTTCTTCTGCGGCTTTTTCTGCATCGCATTGCGAAGCATGTTGATCATTTTGGGCGCGAGCCACTGACCGACCGGAACCTGTCCAGCCTTGCCAGCCGCTTCTAGGAAGCGCATGGCAGCGGAAACGTTGTTGAGGTCCCGCATCCAGGTGTATTCATGAACGACCATCTTGTCGACGGGCCCCGGGCCCTCGATTTCCTTGATGTCCTTACCGGTCGCCGGCGAAGCGCGATCATGGAATTTGCAGGCGACTTCATACATCCCCTGATGAGCCACCATGTTGGCGGGGTCAAACTTCAGGCCGTTGGCCCAGAGCTTGAGGGAGTAGTCAAGCTGGTCAGTTTCCCCAACTGTGCGGGCGTGGTCGAAGAACTTGCGCGCCTTGTCGGGCTGCGGTTCATAGGGCTTCTCGGAGTTACTGGAATCACCTTTACGCCATCCAAAGATCACGGTGTTGCTCCTATGCGGGGATTGCGTAGCGTAGCATCGAAACGCATGGCTGAACGACTGCCGAACGAACATCTTCCGCAGCGCCCCGTGGTGCTCTTCCCGGACCCGATGCTTCGTCGCAAGGCGAAGCCAGTACACGTCGTGGATGCAGCCATTCGCGCCCTCGTGGAAGACATGTACCGAGTCATGGATGACGAGGAGGGCGCCGGTTTGGCCGCTCCACAAGTGGGTGAATCGCTGCGGATCTTTGTGACCGGAACCCTCGAACGCGGCGTGCCGCGCAAGGCATACATCAATCCGGTGCTGGTTGATCTTGGAGGCGAGCTTGAGTCAATGGATGAGGGATGCCTGAGCCTTCCGAACGTCCGTGGATCAGTGCGCCGCCCCACGCAAGTGACCATTCGTGCACTTGATATCGATGGCAATGAATTCACTGAGACCAGTTCTGACTTTGCTGCCCGCGTGTGGCAACATGAGTTTGATCACTTAGAAGGCATCCTCATCATTGACAAGATGAGCCCGATTGACCGACTGCGTGTTCGCCGTGCGTTGAAGGATCTAAAACTTTCTGTCGATCGGATTGACTAACTCTTATGCAATCGCGATCTGCTGCTCCGGGAAATCCATCATCAAGCGGCACTGACATGCTTCCCGACGTGGTGTTCTTTGGCTCGGGCGCCTTTGGACTTCCGGTGTTGCGCATGCTGGCTGAAGCAGGGCGCGTGGCACTGGTGGTGAGTCAGCCCGATCGCGTGGCGGGCCGAGGAAAGCAAATCACGCCAACGCCCGTGAGTGAGTTTGCGCTGGGGCACGGATTGCCGCTGATTCGTCCGGAAGATTGCAATTCGCAGACGGATTCGGAATTGATTCGAACCGCCGCGGCAGCGGCAGTGGATCGCGCGGCGCGGGACGGTCGCGCGCAGCCCGGCGTGGTGTTTGTGGTGATTGCGTTTGGGCAGAAGATGTCGCCGGAACTTCTTTCCGATGTCTTCTCAATCAATCTGCATGGCTCGCTCTTGCCGCGGTGGCGCGGTGCTGCGCCCATTCAGCGTGCATTGATGGAAGGCGATCCAGTTGCGGGTGTAAGTGTCATTGCGCTTGCAGAACGCATGGATGCTGGCGTGGTGTACGCCGAAGAACCACTGGCAATTGGGCCATCGCAGACATCCGGCGAATTGCATGACGCACTTTCGGAGCTGGGCCCGGATGTAGTTGCCAGCGTCCTGCACATGTGGCGGCGTGGCGATATCAACGCGCGGGCTCAGGATGAATCACGCGCCACTCGCGCGCGCAAGCTTTCCAAGGCGGACGCGTGGGTTGACTTGTCCATGGATGCTTACCACGTGCGCGCGCGCATTAACGGTCTCAACCCGTGGCCTGGATGCGCCGTGGAAATTGATGGTGCGCCGATGCAGATACGGCGCTGTGAAGTGGCTGCCGCTGTTGCGGCGCCCACTGATTCCGCAGCCGGCACGGGAACGCCGCCGGGTGCGAGCACCCTCACTCCTGATGGCATCTTGACTTGCGGAACGGGTGCCGTTCGAATTCTTGAAGTGCAAGCGGCGGGTGGTCGCATCTTGCCATTCACGGCATGGGCGCACGGTGCACGCATCATCGCTCCGGTGCAGGTCACCAGCGCGGCTCCAACGGCGGAGCTGTAAGCGTGACGATGCAGGAACTCTCAACCGAACTGCTGGACTTTCCGTTTGACGAACGGTGCGTTGCCACCGAGCCCGCGCACCCGCGCGACGCCGCTCGACTGATGGTGATCGACCGCGCCGCGGGTACCGTTGAGCACGCGCACGTGCGGGATTTGCCGCGCTGGATCGGCGCAGGTGACGCGTTGGTAGTGAACGAAACATCCGTTCTGCGCGCGCGCTTGTGCATGGATGGCACCGAAGGTCTGTTGCTTGAGCCATGCGCGGACGGCACGTGGCGCATGTTGGTGCGTCGCGCAAAACGCTACGGGCCAGGCGCGGTGCTTGCACTGGTGACTCCGCACGGCACTGACACCGGTGACGCCATTGAGTTGGTGGCGCGAGACGCGGAAGCATGGCGCGTGCGCATCATTGCCGGCCCGCAGGGTGGCGGCCCGGATGCAGTGATCGAACGCTCCGGTTGGACGCCATTGCCGCCGTACATCTTGAAATCCCGTACCACGCGCGGCGAGCAGGGCAATGATGACGCTGATCGTGCGGAGTACCAGACCGTGTACGCCGACGCCGCTGCGCGCGGGTCGGTTGCCGCGCCGACAGCAGGGCTGCACTTCACGGACGCGTTACTTGCGCAGTTGCGTGCAAGTGGTGTTCGTCAAGCGAGCCTGACATTGCATGTGGGCGCAGGAACATTCAAGCCGATTGATGCCGCGAAACTTTCCGAACATCCCATGCACTCGGAGCGGATGACGGTGCCGTCGGCAACCATGGCCTTGCTAGCGGAGCGTCCGCGCCCTCGGTTGGTGGCAGTGGGTACTACCAGCGTGCGTGCGTTAGAAAGTCTGCCTGCTGATGCACCTGCGAACGGTTGGTCAGGCAGCACTTCGATCTTGATTGCGCCGGGCCACCAGTTCCGAAACGTTGACGCCATGCTCACCAACTTTCATTTGCCGCGCAGCACGCTGTTAGCACTGGTTGGTGCGTTTGTTGGGTTGGAGCGATTGAAAGAGCTCTACGCCATAGCACAGCGCGACGGCTATCGCTTCTACAGCTTTGGCGACGCCATGTTGATTGTGTGAGGCGGATGCGCGTGGCGACTCAGCGCACCGCGTACTCAAGACTGACTACTGCGCGCAGGGTCTTCTCAATGGTGCGGGTGTCGTACTCGCCGTAATCACTCGAACCGGTGGTGCCGCGTTCAACCACCTGGATCACCCCTTGGTTTGCGCTGATGAGTGCGCCCACTGACGAACCGCTACCGCGTGCCAGGGTTTCGGCGCGTTCCATCGCACTGCGTGTGGCTTTGTCGAGCAGATCAACTTTAGTTGAATCAAGGCTGGTGACCAAGTACGCGGGTTCACCGCTGGCAACAGCAACACCTTGTTGAATGAGTTGCGTGACATTCCGTGCCGCAGCTGCTACAGCGTCCACCTTGGGGCTGAGCACTTCCATGGTTTGGGTGAGTTGATAGAACTCAATGTTGTTGGTGTTGTTTCCCTTGGCGTCTTTAACCATCAGAGCGGATGACGTCACGGGGCCAGTCTTTGCTTCCGTGTCGCTGAAGCTGTTGGCAGTCATGAACTGCTTGAGACGCTGCATGTCCTCGGAGAGACTGGCGTAGGCCGCTTGCAACGTGGTGCCTCGGCAGCTGACGGCGGTCACCCAGCGCGCGCTGTCGGCACGGAGGTCAATACTGGCCGAGCCCTTCACTTTGATACTGCTGGCACTTCTGCTGGTAATGATGGCTTTCGCCACGCTCTGCGAGGCAAACGCACTGCCCAGCGCGAGTGCGACCCCCAGCATGAACATCCCGAATCCGTTGGAAGCAATGAGCCGGATTGACAAATTTTTCCCGGCGCCCGATGGGTCGCGTGCAGACATTTCCACCTCCTGTGATGAACCCGCGCGGCTCGCGCCCGGCATCGACCGGATCGCTGAGAGCACAGGTGCGGTCTCCGACCGCGTTCAGTTCATCGGCAGGACGCGCTGCCGGACTGCACAGCGTGCGGGTACCGTGCAGGGGCATGAAGCCCATCCCCCACACGCAACGGAACACGGGCCACGAGTTAATGGACGAGGCCCATCCGGACCCCGCCCGGCTGGGGAACGAGTTCCGATTCTTGGTGAAGTTCAACGCCGCCACCGGCTCTGGCACGGCCATCGTTGACGCCTTGCGAAGCCGGATGAGCCCGACCAGCGGGCAGCAGGTTTCGGTGGTTGACTTTGGGGCAGGGGTGGGGGATATCGCGCGGTCTTTTATCAACCGCGCGGCGCGGCGCGGCTGGGTGGCGCATTGCCTGGCCACGGATCGAAACCCGTTGGTGCTGGACATGGCCCGCGCTCGCGGATCCATGGACGGCTTGTCATTTGCTGCGGTGGATGTTCTGCAAGCCAAGGCCATCCTGGGTGCAAAGTCGTTCGATGCGGCGCATGCCTCGTTGATGCTGCACCACTTGCCTGACCATGAAGTGGTGGAGGCGCTCAAGGCCATGTCGGCGGTGGCGCGACATGCCGTTATCTGGAATGACCTGATTCATGATGCATTTGGCATTGCGGGTGCATGGTTTGCCACACTGACTTCGCCCGCGGAAACCAAGCGCGATGCGATGTTGAGCGTGAAGAATGGCTTTAGTAAACGCCAAGCGGTGGAGTTTGCCGAGGCGGCCGGACTGCGTGACATTCGAGTGCGCCGGTGGCGCGGTCCGCGCTTCTTGTTGACGGCGCGGCCTGCCGACTGAGCCGTAGCGGCGACTGTCTGAACCTCGCTACCGCTACCTGGTCCATCGCTCCCGCTGCCTGAACCCGCTACGCTTGAAGCCATGGACATGAAGGATCTCAAGCGCGACGCATTGAAACTTGCCAACTGGATCACCGATCGATCGATCAAGGGGATCTCGCCGCTGCAGAGCGCCGAGGAGCTTGCCGAGCATTATCGCATTGACAACACCTACGCCTCCAATGACAAGCGCGTGGATGCGCTGATTCGTTGGGAGACATCCAAGAACTTCACCGCCGGATTCATCACCGGACTTGGCGGTGTTATCACGCTGCCCGTTTCGATTCCAGCATCAGTGGCGGCTTCGTGGCTCATTCAGGCGCGTATGGCCGCAGCCATAGCATCCATTTACGGTCACGACCCGCGTTCAGACAAGGTGCGAACGGTGGTACTGCTGGCGCTCATTGGTGATGCCAGTGCCTCAAAGTTACTCAAGGGCGCAGGGGTTTCCTTGGGTAAGCACGCAGTACTGCGAGCCATGGAGGGTGTTGGCGGGCGCACCGTCACGCAAATCAACCGTGAGGTGGGCGAGCAGCTCATCACCAAGACGGGCGTCAAGGGAGCCCGCGGTGTTTCCAAGTTGGTGCCAATTGCGGGCGGCGTGATCAGCGGAGCGTTTGACGCCGCTTCATGCCAAGTGGTGGGTCGGTGCGCGAAGCGGCTCTTTCGCGAGGGCTGATCCGCGGGGTAGATTGTTGCCGCGCGTGCCAATCGCTCCGGCGTTCGCAACCCCGCGGCTCATCGATACTGCAAAGGACTGCATATGAAACTCACGGTGCTCTTCTCTCGGCTCATGCCGCTCCCCGCTGACCTTCGCCAGTCAACGCTGGACGTCGATTCAATTTCTGATGACTCGCGCACTGTGAAACCGGGCTGCCTGTTTGTGGCACGAGCGGGCTCCGCCAATGATGGTCGAGCCTTCATTGCCGATGCCATTGCGCGCGGTGCGGTGGCGGTCTTGCACACCGGCTCTGATCCATGCGCGGGTCATCCTGAGGCTGCGCACGTGGTGCGCGTGCCCATGCCGGAAGGAACCGACTTAGTACGATTTGCGGGCATCTTGGCAGATCGATTGGAAGGATCGCCGAGTGAGTGGTTGAAACTTGTTGGCATCACCGGCACCAATGGCAAGACCACCATGGCGTACCTGGTACAGCAAATTGCACGTGCGGCGGGTTCGCCGTGCGGGCTGATCGGTACGGTGGCGATCGATGATGGCGCGGAATCAACGCGCGCCAGTCTGACCACTCCTGGGCCGATCGATCTTGCGCATGCACTTGGACGCATGGTGCGCAATGGTTGCAGCGCGTGTGCCATGGAAGTTTCCAGTCACGCACTTGATCAAGGACGCGCGGATGCGTTGCAGTTTCACACGGCGATTTTCAGCAATTTGACTGGCGATCACCTTGATTATCACAAGACCATGGAGGCCTATGCAGCGGCTAAACAGTTGCTGTTTCGTAGGCTTTCGCCAACCGGCACGGCAGTGATCAACGTGGACGATCCGTGGAGCGCAGTGATGATGGAAGGCTGCACCGGCAACATCTTGCGTTGCAGTGTGCGCGCTGCGGGCGAAGCAAGTTCCGCCAGCGCTCCGCAATGCACCGCCACCATTCATGCTGCGCAACTTGGTTGGCAGGACGTCACGTTTGCGGGTCCATGGGGCAGTATGCGCGTGCACCTTCCGATTGTTGGCAGGCACAATGCCATGAATGCGCTGCAGGCAGTGGCTGCCGCATGGTCGATCGGTGTGCCCGCGCAGGTGATTGAACAAACGCTCGCCTCGTGCGCCGCTCCTCCGGGGCGACTGGAGCCAGTGACTCGTCCGTCCGATCCGTTTGCGGTGCTGGTTGACTATGCGCACACCGATGATGCGCTTCTCAATGTGCTGACCGCGTTGCGACCGTTGGTTGGTCCGGGTGGTCGTTTGGTGACGGTCTTTGGTTGCGGTGGTGACCGTGACCGCACCAAACGCCCGCGCATGATGCGGGTGGCGTGCGAACATTCTGACCGCGTCATTGTCACAAGCGACAATCCGCGCACTGAGAATCCAGAGGCGATTATCGATGAAGTGCTCACGGGCCACCCGACCGGCGTGCGCGCGGCGGGCAAGCCCGCGCTGGAGGTGGTCCGCCAAGTTGACCGCGCGCAAGCCATCGCGCTGGCAGTCACCGATGCGCGCCCCGGCGACATCGTTCTCATTGCGGGTAAGGGCCATGAGGACTACCAAATCATTGGCACGCAGACGCGGCCCTTTGACGACCGCATTGAGGCTCGATCCGCGCTCGGTTTGGGGGCAGGGAGTACCCCGCGGGAACTGGTGAGCGGGTGAGTCCGCGCGGGTCACGCGTTTGGCGCTGGGTGGGCAACCTGGTGCCGGTGCTGGCGATCGCGGTGTGTGCGCTCTTTGCTCCGGCATTTGCGCGTTACGGAATTCGAGGCGGTTGGGCGGCCAGCACCGCACGCGTTTCCGAGTTTGTGCGTACCGGAAGTTGGGAAGCGGCTTCGCGTGCGGAGGCGATGGCGGCGGCGCGGGTTCGTATGCCGGAGGTGGCTGCATTCTTGGCGCAGGATCATCAACTGGAATTTCCGGCGCCGCGCGCGGACATTGCGCACTTTGCATGGAAGGACAATCGACCGCAGATTGTGCGGATCGAAGGCACGGATTACCGCGACCCCACGCGTGATGTGTTGGAGATCGCCTGTACCGCGCCAGTGGACCGCGATGCGATCGCCGCCGTAGAGGCGCACTTTGGTTGGCCAGCACGGATGCCGGCGCGTTCCTACTTTGTGGGCGACGCCGCGGAGTCCGCGTTTGAACGTGCGTACCGCGAGTCGTTAGCAGCGCACGGATGTCGGATGGCGCTTGATCCACGCGCGGCGGATGGAAGATCGATGGTGGTTTCGCCGGACTACGCGTGGCTGGTCAGTGTTTCACGCCCGCTGTTGGCGCCGGTGGCTGCCAAGGTGATTGCTGTGTTTCCTGCCTATGAAAGTCGACATTCACAGCGGCGCACGGTGGACGCGCTGACCAGCTTCGTACAGCGCGCGGTTCCGTATGTCACCATTCCTCCAGCGGTTGATGGCAAAGAGCGTGCGGGTTTACGAACCCCCGGCACCACGTTACTGGAGGGCGGGGATTGTGACTCCAAGTGTGTGTTGCTGGCAACGCTGATTCGATCGATTGATCCCGCACTGCCCGTAGCAGTGGTGCACTTTCGCCGCGGTGGTCCGGGAGATCAGGGGCACAGCATGTTGTTTGTTGGCATGGATGCTGCCGCTGATGATGTCACCATGGATCTTGGTGGTCGGCGCATGGTGGCGGTGGAAACCACGGACGGTTGGGACATTGGTCGCGTGCCCACGGAGTTTGATCCGGCACAGATGCAATCGTTTGTCATGATTCCATGATTCCATGATTCGATGCGAGTGGGCGCCGGTCGCGGAGAGCCACGCACCTGGAATCACGCCTGTAAAGACATAGCCCCCGGCGCAATGCGCCGGGGGCCAGTGTTCAGTCATTGCGGCGCCCGTCAACGTCAGGGCGCCAGCGTCAGTCAGTTGGTGGCGCTTGTGCGCTTGCTGAAGATGCTGATGATGATCAGCAGAGCAATCAGACCAACAAAGCCACCGCTACCAAGCTGCGTCACGAAAGCCATCAGGTTGCCAGTGATCTTGCCGAAGTACGAGGTGCTCTCGGTACCGAAGATGATCTGGACCAAGACGCCGATGGCGATGAACAGCAACATGATGTCAACCAGTTCACGTGCCCAGCCCTTAACGAGTTCGAAGCCCTTCATGCGTATCTCCTATATCGAGTAGCAATCGGGCGAACCGTTGTCGCCCCACCTGAATGGCATCGGGCGGTGGGTTTCCGGAACTTGAGAGATTATTTGGCAAAACTGAACACGACCGGCTCACAGGCCCACTGAGCGCGCGAGCAGAATGCCCACACACAGGGCGCAGACCGCGGCAAGAACGCGTTGCAGGTGACGGTGGTAATTGTTCATGGAACCCTCGAAACGATGGGGTTTACGCGCGGGGGGCTGGAACAACCGGCTCGTGCCAACACGTCACATTCATTGTTGGAGACGAGTCGCAGCTGGGCAAGTGATTCACGGGGAATTCCCCGAGACTTCTACCCAATGTGGCAGATTCACCTCACGCCCGCCGTTACCCTGTGCGAGCTTCCCATGGACGGGAGGCGTGCGGAACGGCTGCCATCCTTGGTGCGCCCCGCGTGGAACGGCAAGGAGTGCCCATGCAAGTCAGCGCAGACGATCTTCGCAGTGCAGTCGCCGGACAATGGATTGTGCCACCGGTGGCAGTGACGCCACGGCCCGGGTTCGCGCCGGCCCCGTTCATGATGAACGGGGTGGCCACCGACACCCGCGAGGACATGCGCGGAAAGCTGTTTGTAGCCCTCCGCGGCGAGAAATTTGACGCACACGCCTTCTTGGCCGATGCCGCAGCGCAGGGTGCTGCAGCCGCAATGGTCGATCGCCGCGCGGGTGAGTTTGCGCGGCCTGCCGGGTTGCCGCTCATCGAAGTGGGCGACACGCGCGTGGCGCTTGGCGACCTGGGGCGCTGGTGGCGCGGCCGCCTGCGGGGCAAGGTGGTTGCCATCACCGGTTCGAGCGGCAAGACCACTACGCGGCGCATCGTGGATGCGGCGCTGGCAAGCACCATGAAGGGCAGTGCCTCGCCCAAGAGCTTCAATAACGATATCGGCGTGCCGCTGACTCTCTTGGGCGCGGACAGCACGGATGGCTATTTAGTAGTTGAAATTGGCATGAATCACCCCGGCGAGATCTCGCCCCTGGCACGGATGGCGGCACCGCATGTGGCGATCGTCACCATGGCAGGCCGCGCGCACTTGGGCGGCATGGGCACGGTGGAAGCGATCATCAGCGAGAAGTCAACCATCGTTGATGGCCTTGGCAGTATGGGTATCGCCATTGTGAACGGCGATCAGCCGGCCTTGGTGGCGGCCATTCAGGAGCGCGTCAAGCCGGGCGTGCGGGTGGTGACGTTTGGAACGGGCGAGCAGTGCATGTGGCGCATGGTGGCGCGCGTGGCGGGCGGCGGGGGGCAGTCGATCCGCGTGCGCGAGCCAAGCGGTGCGGAGTGGGAGTGCCCGATCGGTCTGCCTGGCGATTACAACGCCATGAACGCACTCAGTGCGATCACCTGCGCGCGCATGCTGGAGGTTCCGGCGGAGAAGATTGCCGGCGCGCTGGTTGCAGTCACCCCCACCGAGATGCGGATGACGCGCCAAGAGATCGGCGGCATTGCTGTCTACAACGACGCGTACAACGCGAACCCCGACGCGGTATTGGCCTCGTTGCGAGCGTTCCGGGAGCTTTCTGAGGGTGCCGGTCGGCGCGTCACCGTGCTTGGTGACATGCTGGAACTTGGCGAACAGTCGGCGGACCTGCATGCCGAGGTGGGTCGTGCGGCGGTGGCGGCTGGCGCGAAGCTAGCGGTCTATGTGGGTGAGGCGAGCGCGCACGCGGCCGACGCGGCGCGGCAGATGGTGGGCGTTGGGGTCCAAGTAATCCACGTGGCGGCGCTTGATGCCCCCGGGGTGAGTGAAATTGCCGCCGCGCTCCAGCCCGGCGATGTGATTCTGTTGAAGGGCAGCCGCGGAAGCCGAATGGAACGTTTGGTTGAGGCGCTTTCCGCCCGCACGGCGGGTGGTGCATCGACACCCCCGAGGTGACCCATGTTGTACGCGCTTGTTGAGAACCTGCAGAACTGGCTCGACTCCGTTGGTCTGTACCCCGTGGTGCAGGTGATGTTCCAATTGGAGTTCCGAGCGTTCTTTGCGGTGCTGCTGTCGTTTGGCATGGTGCTGGTACTGATGCCCAAGCTGATCGCCAAGCTGCGGTCGGTGAAGGTGACCGATGACCCGGAGTTCTACGGCAAGGATTTGAACGCCATCATGGCGTCGAAGCGGGGTACGCCCACGATGGGCGGCATCCTGCTGTGCGGCAGTGTGTTTCTCACCACCGTGTTGCTCGCTGATGTAGTGCATAGCCGGTACGTCCATGTTTCGCTCATTGTGCTGGTGTGGCTTGCTGGCGTTGGCGCGTGGGACGATTGGATGAAGCTCACGCAGGCCGCGCGCGACAAGCGCAACGGCGGCAAGCGCAGTCGCGATGGAATGCTTGCGTGGGAGAAGTTGGTGTTTCAGTTTGGTATCGGCGTGATTGCCAGTTGGTTCATTTGGCACGCGGCCACGGTGCCAGACGCGCATGTGATGAATCTTCCATTTCAACGCACGTACTTACCTACGCCCACTGAGGCCGTGATTCAACCGCTCGACATTGCACCTGGCGTCTGGCAAATGGGGTTGATTACCTTCATGCTGCTTGGCTCATTCATGATTGCGTTCACCTCAAACGCAGTGAATCTCACAGATGGTCTGGACGGCCTTGCCGGTGGAACGCTCTTGATTGCGGCGTTCGCCATGATGGTGCTCACGTGGATTTCAGCCAGTCAGCGCGCCAGTTACTTTCTGATGGTGCCGTACGTGCCAGGCAGCGGGGAACTCATGGTGATTGCTGGCGCGATGGCCGGTGCGTGTCTTGGATTCCTCTGGTTTAACGTTGCGCCCGCGCAGATATTCATGGGCGATACCGGAAGCCTTGCCATGGGCGGGTTGCTCGCCACCATTGCTGTATGCGTGCGGCAAGAGGCGCTCTTGGTATTGATCGGCGGCGTCTTCTACTTAGAGGCGCTGAGTGTGATCATGCAGGTGGGGTGGTTCAAGTTCACGCGCATCCGTTTCGGCGAGGGGCGAAGGATTCTCTTATGTGCGCCCGCGCACCACCACTTCCAGCAAGCCGGTTGGAAGGAAACCCAGGTGGTGGGGCGGTTCTATTTGATCGCCATCACCCTGGCGATTGTGGCGCTGGTGAGTTTGAAGTTGCGGTGATGGGGGGGTGTCCGTAATTCGAGTGGAAGTCCAGAGTGGAAGTCCAGTCGGCGCAGTTCTTGCGGGGTTCGGTATGCGTCAAGTTAAAGGGGAAAATCCGTCTGAGGATCCGTCCGCTGCATCGAATTTGCCCAGTGTGTGGATTAGACTCAGGTTCGTTCCGGGAAACATCATCTAGTAAGGGCAGATCCCGGGCTTGCCCTCTCCTCATCGAAGAAAGGTTCCATCCTTGCGACTTTTTCTACCGTCATCATTATCGTGCCGTCTCCTCATCGCAGCTCTCGCATTGTTTGCGGGTGTTCCCGCCCTTGCACAGGCAAGCGCGGCAAGTGCTCCAACGGGACAATGGGAACTCAAGGTCGGAGGTACCTTCGAGGGCGACAAGGTCAACGGCATTGCTTACATCGAGTTTGAGGCAGACGGCTCGTTGGGCGGCTATTACCTCTCGCGCTATTCCTCCGATGTTTATCAGGTCGATGGTTCTTGGGTGCAAGTTGGCAAGAAGTTCAGCGGCTCGGTTGAGGTCTTCCTGGGCTCCGGAGAGACCATCGGAACTTTCGAGATGACAGGCTCGGCACGTGTGGGCAAGTCGTTTTCTGCCCGTTTGACCGATGAGTTCGGGAGCAAAGTATCGCTGACTGGAAAGCCGTTCGTGGCTCTCGGGAGCCTCGAGGGTGAATACACGGGAACCATCAAACAGTACGGTCAGACCGTCGATTTATATATTGAGCTAACTCCCGGCGAGGTAGACGGACTGTACGAAATCAGTGGTTCGTTTGGTAGCGGCTCCAATTTACTATCCGGCTTCACTGTAGCGAATCGCAAGGGAGAATTTGTTGCTTACGTCTACAACGAGACTGATGACATCTATGCGAGCATTTGGGGCAAGATCAGTGGTGGTCGTTTGAAAGCCACTGGCGTGTCTTTGGAAGACGGTTCGAAGATTCAAATTAGTTTAGTTTCATCGGGTTCGTGAACTCGCATTGATGACCGAACGCGGTGGAGTCTCCCGGCGGTTTCCGCCGGGGCTCTGCCGCGTGAGTCATTTCTTCGTCGTCTAGGCGATAGTTTCATGCTTACTCACACGCCCCCTGGCGCTCACGCGTCTGGGGGCGTGTGTTTTGTGTGGCGTGAGTTAAGACTCAGGTTAAGCCTGCTTGCGCTGTGGAGCGCAATTGTCTGCGAAAAGGGCACTTGCGTTCGCACATCAAACCTGAATCGATTCCAAACGCGGCGGAGTGATGGTTCGTGATGCGGCTTTTCGTTCTTGCTTGTGACGGAGATGACTCCCTGAAGTTTGGCACTCGCCGCTTCCATCTCTGCCGCGCTCGCTCAGATCTGCATCGCACTCTCGAAAGGCTCCCCCCCATGAAGAACATGATCCTCGCCGTCTCCGCCGTGTCCGCCGTTGCCGCCTCCGCTAACGCTGGCTTTCAGGGCTTCGTCGCCTCTGTCCGGGACGTTGGTGCCTACACCGTCATCGACATCTTCGCGGGTGTGACCAACCAGTCCGACAAGTTCCTCAACGCCTACGACATGACCATCAGCACCACGGTTGCTGGTGGCTTCCACCAGGGTTCTGATCTGGCCAACAAGACTTGGAAGCCCGACGCTTCCAACTTCAACTCGACCCG